>CAXGRW010000352.1:0-5886 GCA_964012125.1 uncultured Rhodopirellula sp. | reverse complement strand
TCTGATGATCGTTCGTTTCGTACTGCCGTAGCCCAAGCGTCACCAAGGAGGGCCAGTGGACGTTGTTCCTGATCCGAATGACGCAGCGCCATTGCATAGGCGGTTGATGCATTCAGGTAGGATCCGCGACTGAGGGATGCGGAACCCGCGCGAAGAAGAACCCAGACAGCAATCTTTTTCTGCTGTTCGGTTAGTGTCAGCGTAGTGCTGGTAGAGGCCGTTGGTGCACGTGGCTTGGGTGAATCGCTTGACAGTGACTGGGACCCGAGGATTGGTTCAAGAGTTGCAATGGCCTGCGAAATGTTCTGGCTTTGTACCATCACCTCGCTTGCGGCAAGCCGAACAAGAACCTTGTCGCTATCGGACAATTCTGACGCAAGTGGTGACTCCGATGCACTTACCGCAAGTTGGTAAAACTCAGCAGCTTGCTTTGCTTTTTCACCATTTTGCAAGCCGCGCGCGAGTCGCGCAAGAGCGAATGTCAGGTCTTCGTTTTGCGTTTTGTCGTTTGTAATGTTTCGCGCAAGTTCGACTGCAGCCTCCCAGTTTTTCTGAGAGGTGAGTTGATCAAGTTTAGCCGCATCGCCCTCGGCTGACTGACCTTCCCGCGCAGGGATGAGCAGCAGTGCAAAGAGAGCGATGATGGAAACGAAACGATTGGTTCTCGAGGGCATCTTCCGTGAGCCTGATGAGCCGAGCCTACTGAGTCGAGCGGTTGGTGTGACAACAGCGCGAACTGAACCCACGGGCAGAATCCGCCCGAGGATGTCTTGCAAATACCCCAAATCCCGCGGCTGACGCAATCCCGACTGGGCTCTCTAGGTCGTCATGCAGGTGGAGGATGCTGTTCGGCAAGAGTCCTATCAGCTACCGCAGTTTCAGTTCTTCCATGAAACAAGAATCTGCTAGCAACTGGTCAACGCTTGCTGCTGTTGTGAATTTGCGCTTAAATGCGAGGTATTCTTGGGGAAATGCCTGCTTGGCTGGGCGTTGGGCTAGATGGCTCACCCCAAATTGAACTTGTGAAACTTGTCGCGCGTCTTTGGGCAGACTCGCAGCGTCTGCTGCATGCTCGTAGTTCTGGTCAAGAAATTCTCCGCTTTCTCCTTCCGCTGAGGTTTCAGCGAGCTCATTCAGAACCAGCAGAGCATCAAGTGTTGTGACGACATTGCTACCGTTGTTATCAAAATAGAGCCCTGGAAACGTACCCGTTGCGAGGGGATCGTTTAGTTGGGAGGTGTTGGGATCTGAATACAGGTGGTGACCCAATTCGTTGATCACCAGTAGTGCATCCAGCGTCGTCACTTGATTATCACCATTCACATCGCTCGCGCGGAGAAAGTTCTGCCAAGGACTGGCGGGGTGAACATGAATGGTTGAATTGGCTACTTGGTGAGTTGCCGTTTGGGTAAAAGCATTATCAAGGAGGCTGGAAGGCCCAAGGTTCCAGTTCCCGAGATCGGCGAAGTTGAGTTGATCATCTTCGTTCAAAATTACCAGCAGTTGGTTTTCAACCGGCGACATGCTGTTGATCGTGGCAGAATCAAGAGTGATGTTTTGATTGACTGAACTGGTCAGGTCCAGTGTTTGAAAGTTCTCGATCGAGATAGCAGGGGCAGTGAGGTCCAGCGTCGCGTTGTCACCGACAAGTCGAGCCGTATTGCTACCGCCACCACCGCGGAGGATCAGTCCAGATGCGGGGAACACAGCAGTGTCTTCAAGATCGACGATCAGCAACTGGTCCATGCTGCGACCGACTAAAGTCAGTGAACCGATACTCGTTGTGCTTATCCTCAATGTTTCTATGTTGCCTGTTTGCGCAACCAGTTGATCACCGTCAATGAAAATGATCGTTTCATCGCTCGCAAGCTCAACGTTGACATCCTGGGGGTTCGTCCCGTCCAGAAGGGTGATGAGATAATCCTCGACTTCACCGTCAGGTGCTCCACCTGTTGGATCAAGTCCTCCTGCGGAGCTGATTCGGAACCGCGCCGCGGTGAGACCGACGTTTGATCCTGCGGGAATCAGATACGAGATCAGGTTGCTGCCAGCTGTGGCATCAAATGTGTCTGCGATTTGTTCTCCCGGATCTGACCAGTCGCCATCCGCGTTGAAGTCGATCCACGCATCAACTTTGCCCGGTTGCGATGCAATGATTTCGAAACTTGACTTGGTGTTAGCGGTTGCCAGGGTGATTGCATCAGCGATTTGCAGAACGCCATCCTCGTCACTTCCGTCGCCAGATGCATCGGCTGATGCCTGTCCGTCAGTTTCTTGGTCGATGCTCGCGCCCAGTGTGAGCGTTCCCGTCAAGTGCCTCGCTCCATTGTCGGCAAGGGTGACGGGATAGGTTGCGGGAGCATCACCAAAGTCTTGAGCCTGCAGCACATCAATGGTCACTTGAGCAGTGTTGTTCTCGTAATTGTTGGGGTCGTCAGGCGTAAAGTTGGTAGAAAGAACTTGGTTGTTGCCAACGCCAAGCATGCTGCCGGCGTCTGGTGTGTAAACAAAGGTTCCAGGCACTGTGCTGGTCGCGTTGAGTTGCAGGGCAGCCAGTGGAGTTCCAACGCCAATGGCCAAAGGGTCGTTCCAGTTGATGCTCGGCGTGGCTTTCAGAACATTGATGTCCACGCTTGTAGAGACCGGGTCAAAGCCGGGCGTGGTCGGATTGAAGAGCACCTGTAACTGCTGGCTGGGGTTGGCGTTTAAAAGTGTGCCCAACGCGGGGGTGTACGTGAAGTCTCCTGATACATTGGCTGAGGCATTGAGTTGAGTGGCGCTCAATGTTGTTCCGTACACAATGTCGGCCGGTGTGTCCCACGTTAGTGTGGGTGTGCTGGTGGTGACATTGATTGTTACCGTTGCGTCAGTGACGCTGTATAGTTCTAAGTTGTCTGGGGTGAACGTCGTTGTCAGGGGTTGCCCTTGTCCAAGGCTGAGCACGGTCCCGACGTCTGGTGAGTAGGAAAAACTGCCTGCAATGTTGGCTGTGGCGTTCAGTTGTGCCGAACTCAAGGCAGTTCCCACTGCGATGTCTTGCGGATTCGACCAGTCGATCTGAAGTGCAATGAGTGTTTCAATTGCACCGATGTCCAACGTAGTGCGGACTCGCTCGTGGGGTGCACCTCGCTGGTCAAAATTCAGGGCAGGGTCAAAGTTTTGTGGATCAAAACCAGGGTCGCCCGCATCAATCAGTGGGCTGCCCTCTTCAGGCCGGTGGCTTGGCGTTGGTCCGCCGTAGTCACTCAGTGCCAACAACATGGGGTCAACCACTCCTGCCGCGTTAGCATCGCCGACAATGTTGCCATGGGTGGGGTCAGCGGTTTGTGATTCGGCCAAGGTGGTGCCAGCATTATCGCCTATCAGGCTATAGCGCACGGCATCTGCCGAATTCAGTACGCCGGTGCCAGTGAAGTTGGGTGCGGTGCCGCTGTCAGTGTTGCTGGCGATGACCGAGTTCTGAATGGTCAGGCTTGAAGTACCACCAGCTGTGAGCGAAATGCCACCGCCCACCCCGCTTGCTGAGTTGCTGACAATCGTAGAGTTATTGATGGAAATCGTGGTGTCGTTGCCGTGGACGCCCGCGCCGTCTCCCTCCAAGGTATCGTTGCCCGATAGCGTGGTGTTGATCATCTGCAGCGAGCCGCCTTGCAGTTGCAGGCCACCTCCCGGTGCGTTGGTTCCTTCGCTTGAGTTGCCAGAAATGGTGCTTGATCTGATTTGCACATCTGCTTGTGACCAAATGCCTCCTCCACCCGCTGCCTCTCCTGTTGTCAGATTCGAATTGATCCACGAATCGACGATCGACAAGTTACCTAGCAGCATCTGGACGCCGGCACCCGTAGACCCGGTTCCCGATGTTGTATTGTCAATGATGCTGGTCCCATTGAGGGACAGCTTTCCGGTGCTGTTGAATCGGATTCCCGCCCCTCCCTCAGACGCGTTTTGTGTGTCACCCCCACTAATGGTTACGCCATCGATGACAGTGTCGATGTTAGCGCCGACGATATTGAGGACACGTGAGTTGCCTTGTGCATCAATGACTGTGCTGTCGGCGCCTAATCCGTAAATACCCAACGGTTCGGTAACTTGCAGTGACCCTAGCAACCCATCCATCGCGATGGTGCCATTCAAGCCCGAACTGAATTGAAGCAGGGTGAAGTTGGTGTCCTGATTCGCCAGTGCTATTGCTTCGCGTAAACTCAGGTCACCCGGTGTGCTGGCGGGGTCATTGTCGAGTTCATCGTCGAGCGTCGTGATGAGTAAGCTGTTGTCTGTCACGGTCAATGTGGCTGATGACTCAGAGAAATTGCCAGAATCATCCGTGACGGTGAACGTTACGGCAGTGTCACCCAGTGGAAAGAAATCAATGTTTGCGGAGACGGTTAACGTGTCGTCAGCAATGTCACTCGAATTGGCCAAAATCAGTTCAATCAGATCAGGGTGCTCAAGGTTGGCACCTGAGGGTGTGTTGGCGTGAATTGCCAAGGTTGGGGGGAGATTGAAGGTAGGAGATGTCGTGTCGACAATGGTAATGGTAGCTGAGGTTTGCGATACGTTTCCAGAAAGATCAGTTGCCGTGAAGGTAACGACGTTGTCACCCATCGACAGGGTTTCGGGTTTATCGTTCTGTAGCATGGGGTTCGGGTCGAAGACATCGTCGGCAATGGCTTCGGCTAAAAAATCCAAGATTGCTTGGTTGGTGCCGCTGAAGCCATTGGTGGTATTTGCTTCGGTGGAAATGTTCCGCGGTGTTGTGACCGTAGGCGGAACGTCTTCCCGCATCATCAGTCCCGTGTCAGCGAGAATTGCTTTTTCAAGCAGTGTCAATTCCTGGGGTGAGCCACCGGTAACAGTCGCATGGCACATCAAGTGAGTGACGGGTGAAAATTGATAGTCACCATTGGGAAAGTTTTCGCTGTCCAAATGGGAAACACTGGAAGCCAATGAGAAAATCTCAGGAGAATACAGCGGAACTCGATTGCCGTAGACAGCGGTGGCGGTGGGGCCATCAAAAAACAGTCCAGCGTTGGGGCCTGCGCCACCGGTGCTGTGTGCGTTCCATTGGGTCACGTCCATTCGATAAACAAACGGCGAATTGGTATCGGTGTTGATAAAGCGATTACCATTCAGGTCCGATACGTAACGATCATAGGGTGCCCATGTCCCCGGTGTGATGATTCCGTTGCCTGAGTCATCTGAGCCGTTGCTACGTGTGTTGCTTGTGAAACCAAGCATGTGCACCAGTTCATGCTGGATAACTGCTTGAAGATCAATCTCTCCCACGCCGTCCGCCTCATCAGGATCAGTAACGTAGGTGAAAGAATCACCGCTTCCAAAGAAGTAAACCTCAACATTGCCATCGACCTCTGAGCCGTTGAGATCTCCCTCACCGAGGATTTTCGAAGGCACAACACGATGTACAAAGCCGCCGCCCGGAACAGCTGGCCCAACAGCGGATGAGGCTTCAGCGATGCTGGTGCCGTTGAACGGTTCAGAAGTCACGTTCAGTGAAATGGTGGCCTCGTGAAGAATCTCATTACCCAGGCGACTGGCAGCAGATTCCATTGCTGCCTGGTATTCAGCACCCAGAATGGGATCGTTGAACCCGATAGAGTTGCCTCCCAAAAAATTCAATTCGAAGGAGACAGCTAGCAGCCTTCGGTCTTCAAGTTGCTCTGCTCTCAGTAAACGCTGGCGAGAGACTCTCTCCATACGCTGCTTCTTGCCATGGCGTTGCAAACTGGGGCGGCGGGTGCGATGGCGTCTCGGCATAGGTCAAATAATGTCAGTGACGATCTGGGTTGCACGTGGAGACGGTGCAAGCGTTGTGGATCTCGTTGCATACGCCAGCGTCTGAGTGCGGGCACACGCAATCCAGATTTG
>CAXGRW010000351.1:0-5919 GCA_964012125.1 uncultured Rhodopirellula sp. | reverse complement strand
ACCGTTGCCGTATCAATTCCCAAGTTATGGTAGAGCGTCGCCATCACTTCCTGCATATGCACAGGCCGCTCGGCAGCCTCTTCTCCCAGCCGATTCGTGGCTCCAATCGCCTGCCCTGTTCGCATGCCACCACCGGCCAAGTAGGCACAACTGACTTTATTCCAATGATCTCGACCCGCCTTATCGTTGATTTTTGGCGTGCGACCAAACTCACCCCACACGACGATGGTTACATCGTCCAGCATGCCGCGTTGCTCGAGGTCTTCGATTAGAGCGCTAAGACATTGATCCAGTTTTCCACCATGATCCCGAACCAAATCGAAGTTCGCGCTATGGCTATCCCAGCGACCGTAACTCAAACTTACGACCCGCACACCTGCCTCGATCAATCGCCGAGCCATCAACAGTTGTTCGTTACAGGTCGGCGCTCCATCGTATTGATACTGATAGGGCTTTCCATCTCCATATCGTTCAACAATTTTTGGATCCTCTTTACTCAGGTCCAACGCATCGAGCAGCTTGCTGCTAGTTAGCACATCCAGAGCTCTTTGCCCGAACACATCCATGCCTGCCATGGCACCTGAGATGTCAATATCACGGCGCATTGAGTCGATGCTACTGAGCAAGTTACGGCGATCATTCAAACGCTCGATGGTGATACCATTGAGCGTCATATTTTTCATACCTGGCCCATCAGGCTTGAAAGGCGTGTAGGCCGCGCCAAGGAATCCCGGGTGGCCAGCATCGGACCATGGCACATGTTTCGTTGGCTTCGCGAGCCCAATGTTCGGTGGTACCGAGGCATCAACAGGGCCAAACAATTTTGAAACCGCCGAACCGATCGCTGGGCGTCCACCAATACTTTTCAAGTCCTTGTTGCTCCACCCAGTCAGACACTGAAAGGCGTCGTGACCACCAGCGCAACCAACCACGCTACGGATCACCGCTGCCTTGTCCATTTTCGCTGCCAACTGCGGGAACACTTCACAAATTTCTATCCCGGGCACATTTGTCTTGATCGGCTTAAACTCGCCTCGTACTTCCGAGGGAGCATCCGTCTTGATTTCCCACATGTCCTGATGGGGCGGCCCACCACCCAGAAAAATATTGATCACCGCCTTATGGGAACTGCTCTTGCCAGTAGCAGCTTCGGCCCGCATCAGATCAGCCAAGGTGAATCCACCGGCACCAAATGACAAACCACCAATTTTCATGAAACCGCGACGCGAGATACCATCACAGCAACGGCTCTTTGGGCCAAGAATCGACAACATGAGCAGTGACGCCTAGTTGGAGTTCGAAAGGGTGAGGGAGAGTCAAACGACTACTTAAGGTGGGTGAACCCGCCGCTTTCCGTAAAGCAAAGCTGCGTAATCCAGCCTTCCAGTATAGCCAAAAGAGACATTATTTGGCAAGCTTTGACTGCCGCGGGCCTCTTAAAGTAATCGTGTGGCCATGACCGCTTCCCCCCCATGATTGCGGGCAATTTATTGCACAAATAACCGGCCAATTCACCTGTTTTTGACCAAAAAGCCCCAACGCAGTCATGCCAGCGTTCACCACCATCGTTGAACTGGACGAAATGATCACCCGCCCCTGCGAACAGGTCAGGGAGGCACTGCGCATCTGCCCGGGCCCCATTACCGTTCTCGGTGCTGGGGGAAAAATGGGGTTCCATCTGTGCCGCATGCTGCAGCGAACCCTCGCTGAACTGGACCGGAAAGACCAACTACTGGCAGTATCTCGATTCTCATCCGCCGAAGCAGAACAGCCGTTTCAAGAAGCGGGAATCGCCACCCACACTGCCGACCTGAGCCAGGATTCCCATGTCCGTTCCATCCCGGTGACTCCACTGGTATTTTTTCTTGCCGGAGTCAAATTTGGAACGGCAAACAAGCCGGAATTGCTGACTCAAATGAATACGGAGATGCCCAAACTGATTGCTTCGCATTTCGCTGAATCGTCAATTGTGGCAATGTCGACTGGCTGTGTTTATTCGTTCGCCGATCAAGCCAGCGGTGGCTCAAAGGAGACCGACGCGACTGCCCCACCTGGTGAATACGCACAATCGTGCCTCGACCGCGAAACGGCTTTTATGAATGGATCGATGTCGCATCGCACAAAATGTTGCCTCATCCGCCTGAATTACTCGATCGACTTGCGATATGGAGTGCTGATGGATATCGCACAGCAAGTGTGGCAAAACCGACCAGTGAACATCGAAACGGCTTATGTCAATGTGATCTGGCAAGGCGACGCCATCAAGCAGATCATTCAGGCAGCGACCCTGACCCAAGCACCACCTCAGATTTTAAATATTACTGGATCAGAAACACTCAGAGTGCGAGACATCGCAACCGGATTTGGTCAACGGCTCAACCGTGCACCAAAGTTTTCAGGTGTCGAGTCAACGAACTGCTGGCTTAGTAACAATGCAAAGGCCTGCGAGCTTTTTGGGCAACCCTCGACCAGCATTGAACAGATGATGGACTGGACCTCGGACTGGCTCATTTCCGGTGGTCCAACACTAAATAAACCGACTCACTTCCAAACTCGGGACGGACACTATTAGCGATGGACTCTTCATTGCAGGCACAACTTCAGGAAGGAACCGTCATCCCGGCGAGTCCACTTGCCTTGACCAAGGATCGCGAATGGTCACCCATACACCAGAGTGCGCTCACTCGATATTACTATGACGCGGGTGCCGGAGGGATCGCAGTTGGAGTGCACACGACACAATTTGCGATCCGCGATCACAAACTGTACGAGCCTGTTCTTTCCTGTGTCGCCGAAACAATCGCACAGCGTCAGAAGACCAACCCACGCAAATTCCTTCAAATTGCTGGTATCTGCGGAGACACCCAGCAGGCATCTGAAGAGGCCCATTTTTCGAGGTCAATTGGATACCATGCGGGTTTGCTCACCACCAACATGATCCGGGACAAATCAGAAAGTGAAATACTGGAACACTGCCGCGTGATCGCTGACATCATTCCCGTCTTCGGCTTCTATCTTCATCCCGCTGTTGGTGGTCGATTGTACTCACACCAATTCTGGTTGGACTTCTGTGAAATCCCAAACGTCGTCGCAATCAAAATCGCCGCTTTCAATCGCTACCAAACCTTGGATGTCGTAAGAGCCGTGATTGCGTCTGGTCGCGATGACATTGCGCTATACACGGGCAACGATGACAACATCATCAACGATCTGTTGACACCTTTTCAGTTTGATGGAAAGCAAAGATGGATCGTAGGCGGATTGCTTGGGCAGTGGGCAGTATGGACTCAACAAGCCACTCACATGCTTGAGCAAATCAAACAGATCAGGCATTTGGATGCGATTCCCACCCACTGGCTATCCGCCAACGCTTCATTGACTGACGCCAACGCAGCAATCTTCGATGCCGCGCATGGCTTCTCCGGCTGCATCCCCGGTGTCAACGAGATACTGAGACGTGAGGGACTACTGCCATCCAACCTTTGCCTCGACCCTGCTGAAATCCTATCACCGGGCCAATCATCTGAACTTGACCGGGTCACAGCAGACCAAAAAACGGACGATCAATTCATTTCTCAAAATCTTGCTGGGTGGCTCGCGGGGAACTAATCGGCCGATCACAACCTCCCATCGCGGATAACAAGCCCAACAGCACAACCGTTCAGCACGCTAGACGGACTAGTTGCTGTTCGCTGTCACAAAAATAGGATTGCTCACCACAACGGGTGGACGTCGACCGTATCGCTTTCCCATCACCCTACCAAGCTCCATGCGTTCACCAATCGCGGCAACAATCACAAATGACTCCGCTGGCAAAACGACACTGAGACGCTGATCAAACTTGACAACGCCGTTACCAAACGCGTGCGGGTGAGTTTTACGAGTTCGTGATAATTCAGGCTGCATCTCGCCATTCACAAACACCTCCACGCGGTTCACATCCATCCAGTTTGCACATTGAACCTTGATTGCAATTTCGAGATCTGCACCTTCAACCGTGACGCTATCACCGATTGCCGCAGGTGCATCTAAGGCAGGATGGTGAAGTTGCACTGTCATGAATGGCCCAGTGGACATGATAACCTGCCCCTGTTCCAGTCGATCAACCATTTCCGCTGTCTGAATTTCCGCTGGCGCATCGGTGCTGCTACGAATCCAATTCCGCAACCAGCCACTGCCATTCCAATTGTAGTGGGCATCCGTATTCACAACGCCTGGGATTCGTCGTCCCGACTTCAGTAATTCCATCCACGGCAAAATACGATTGGTGCCTGGTCGCTTCATTTCCTTGACTTCTTCACTGGTCATAAAAATCCCTTCGGGCGGATGCACTTCCATCACATCCATGAAGTCGAGCATTTTGGAAAAACCACCATCTGGTTTTCCATCGAGATCACGATCCCCGACAATTTGTTTCACATTGGGATGATTGGTTTGGACCAACTTATCCGAGTTATCATCCCACATCGCGAGCCGCGCGATTTGCGTGACGGGATTACTGCTCGTCTTCGGACCTCCACCGTCCTGACTGTACGGTTTCCACTTCAGAGGAAATGCGTTTTGGTGATTGATCGGTAAAGGGGACCCCGTCAGCTCCATCCCTGTGCAAGTCGCCATGAACCTTTGTGCCCCAAGTTTTTCTAACTGATCATCATACGACTCGATTCGTTGGTGTTCCGTGCATGGTGCGAAATCAATTTGTTCGCACACCAAATTTTCGACTCGCCCAAGCTGATCCGAAGTATTATCTCCCGAGGGAGTGCTGTGACTGTGCAACTCAGCACTCACCCATCCGGTTGTATCTACAACGCGTTTCAGCGTCGCCCGTACCACTCGTTGCTGCCCCTCTGCGATCTGAATTTTTTCAAATACGGCATCATACTCGGGCCCACGACTCAGCAATAAATCGTACGTTCCAGATGGAATTGATCTGACAAACTGACCGTCAGCACTGTAGACGCAATTACCAACAGCGCCGCTCTGACTTTCGACACCGAAGACTGGATCTGGTGTCATCTCTCCGTCTTCGTCTGTGGTTCCATAGAAACTCGCCTTGCACGGAATTGGCTGACCGTTCTCGGACAAAACGGTGACCTGAACCGTTGTCGCTGCTCCAAGCTTCAACTCAAATTCGTTTGTTTCTGAAGTGACTTCGATATCTGCCTCAGCGGGCAGATGCCCGATAGCTTCGCCGCGCACGCGGTACTGGCCAGGCGGCAGATGAACAACTGACTTGCCATCTGCCGCAGATCGCCACTCGCAGGGCAATTCAAGCGAGCCAACATCACCGGCAATCACACTCAACTTGATACGCGGATGCTCACCGACTGCCCCAGACACACTAAAGTTCTGCGCCTTTGCTCCTGACGTCAGGCCCCAAAGATCCAGCGGCGAGCTCGCAGCATAAATTCGGGTCACCCATTGAACACGGTTATCACTACGCTCAGCAGCATCCGCACCGTACTTGAGCTGACGGTTTCTTCCACTCGCAGACCACTGTGGAGTCTTTGCACCCATAGCAGCCTCAAAACCATAAGTCTGCCGAAAGTTTTCATCCTCGCAGTAACCTGTCGTTGTTTTCGCAAGCGTTCCAACAACAAATGTCTGGTCAGCCCGGACTCTGTCCGCTGCGGTCACTTTACTGACATCCTCGCCAGTCACGGTTTTGATCACTGTCAGGTAGGGATCACCATCCCTGAGTTGGTATTCGATGGTTGCAACCGTTTCATTGCGAGCGGTCGCTGCCGTCGAACGACAACGCCAAAACACACCCCCGCCATCCAAATCACCTGTCTCCACCAATCCGTCATCAAAGAATTGGTACCGTCCAGCGAGGGGATAGTAGCAACTCAGCTGATCCGACTCGACATCCAAACGCGTGAAGTCAATGATACAGGCGCCAACGCTTCGCACGGTCAT
>CAXGRW010000350.1:0-5938 GCA_964012125.1 uncultured Rhodopirellula sp. | reverse complement strand
AATAGCCGCTCACGTATCTCAGGCAGCTTCGACTTCATATACCGATGCGTACGCAAAGCATCCACACCTGCCAAGCCCACCACCACAAGCAACGACACCATCACGAAGCTCCACATTGCAACCCAAACTGTCCCTAGCCCGTAAAACGCTGCAATGATCGCAGCGACACCACACCCGCTTAAAATCACGTGAATACGGCGGCGTGATCGCGTTCGGCTCTGATGATAAGTCTTGTCCAAATCTGTAGTGAAATTATCGCTGGGCCAACCTTGCGTATCCTGACAATGCAGCCACCACGCAAATGCGATAAGCGTGATACCGAGAACCAAACTACCGGCAAACATTTTTTTATTCCTACAAGTATGGCACTACTGCCGCTGCAACCATTGGTGCACCACCCACACAACAGCGGCAAGTGAATCACCACTGCAGTTAGCTGGGATGTCTTGCTCAGTATGCCAGTATTGTGGTGCCCCAAATCCAGGGCGAGGATAATCAAAATCAATCAGATCGACGGTTGGAATCCGAGCGATCTTATTGAGTGGGATGTGGTCGTCGTCAATATTGTGCCGCGACCGCGAAACAAAAGCACTCACGCCAAGTTTCTCGGCCGTATCCCAAATACCACGGGCAACATTCCGTGCATACTTCAGGCTGTTTCGCTCATAGTAAATTTTCAACTCTCGATCACCAACCATATCCAACAGAACACCTGCCTGATAAGGAATCGCCGGTGGCCGCGTCTTGTACTTTTCTGCAAAAAAGGTTGAGCCGAGAAAATAGTCATCACGCCCCTGTTCAAAGACAAATTCCTCACCGTCAAACAACACAATGTCTACCCCAACATCTGCGGGCAACACAGTGAGCTGGTGGGCGAGTTCCATCAACGCAGCAACACCACTCGCCCCGTCATTGGCTCCTACAAACACACCTTGTGGATTATCAGGATCCCGATCGGGAAATGGGCGAGTATCGTAATGAGCACAAAACAGAAATCGTTTGGGACGACTCGGATACCAGGATGCAATCAGATTAGACATGCCCACCGCGGCCCCGGTCTCAGGGTGCCTGATCTCAAAACTCTGCATTTTGACGGCAGCACCTTGTGACTCAAAAAACTTTGCAAGCAACTGCTGTTGCCTTTTCATCTGCACGGAACCCGACGGACGCGGTCCCAGATCACAAAGAGCCGTCAGATAACCGAACGCGCGAGCGGGCTTGTATTCTGCTGGAATAGCACCCACCGCTGGTGCGGATACGTCAGGTCCCCGATCCATCTCCCTTACCACCCAGAACAAGAGAATGATCAGGCCAATTCCACCACCTAGCAGTGTGCCCCAAGAACCACCACGGCGAGGACTCGAATCGAAGTCCTGCTCTGTCTTTTCGGCGTCAACAGGCTGGTCCTTATTCGGACTCGGTGCGTCTTTCGTAAGTTGACTGGCGTTCTCTGCAGCAGGATACCTTCGCCCGCGTTTTTTTGAACGCGAATTTTTAACCAACGCAACGGGTTTGCGGGAAGTCACAGTATTGGCCTCATCCTGCGATCGGGATTCATGCGTCTGCATCATGCGGTGCACTCGTTTGGATAGTCAGATGTCACCATGGGCGTCATTCTCGTCAGAGCCGTCAATTTTGGGATTGGACACAAATTTTTTCCACAATTGGCAAAACATCTCCAACCATCACAAAGCCTTGCTCAGATGCCATTACCCTCATTGTCTCTTATTTGGGGGCGTTGAATAGCTCCCTGATAATGCAGAGAATTCCAGATCCTGGCTTTTGCCCGCCACGCGGAAGCCTGTTTCGAGCCGTATACTAGGCAGTAGTAAAACCAGACAACGTTGTGCACCGCGGGAGCTACCAGTGCCGAACAGCTCGAGCTCATTACAAAAACCCATCACACTTTGTGTAGTTCTCTACCTTTTCGCTGCCGGTATCGCTGGTTTCACCGGGACCTTGCACGCCCAGAATGTGGTCGAAAGCGAACCCAAAAGCGGTTATGAAGCAAACGTGCCCAACCCACTGGACGCAGTTTCTGCAACACAACTGATGAAGGACCTGACTGAGCTGGCCAATTCGGTGCCTGCCGATCGACGAACCACGGTGTTGCTTAAATTCCAGAGCAATTCAACCGCCACGGGGAAAACAACATTCGAAGATGCACTTAAACTCGCTCGAAGAATCACCTCACCGGAGCTTCGGCGTCTGAAGATCGTGACGTTCTTGGATGGTGAAATCACTGGGCACTCCGTGCTGCCAATCATTGCATCGGAGGCTTTGGTTACCACACGTGAAGCCGCGGTAGGTAATGCTGTAGCCAGCGAGACACAGACAGATCCGACCATCCTCTTAACTTATGAGTCGATCGCCAAAAGACGAGGCCTCTTCCCGACGCCAATTGTCGCGGCACTAGCCGATCCGGGCCTGGCATTGGCTGAGATCACTCGAGTCGGTGGCGAGCAAGAGTACGCAACCACCAACACTCTCAATGAACTCCGCAAGGAAGGTAAGATCCTTAGGGAGAATATCATCAGCCCAGATGGAATCCCGCTGACACTCGATGCGAAACAGTTGCGTTCCGCACGCATTTCTGCGGGAATCGTCGATACCGTCGAACAGGGCCTCGAATTACTTGACCTTGCACAAGTGGAACCATTGAAACAAGCAGGGCTATTGGGCGAAGCCAAGGGAGTCATGCTTGAGATCACTGGGGCAATCACTGGGGGAAGGGTAAAACGCTGGCAAAGCAACCTCAACGCAACGCTAAAATCAGGTGAGACCAACACTTGGCTAATCTCTGTGGACTCGACAGGCGGAGACCTGAACGGGAGCATGATTTTGGCAGGCTGGTTCTCGAAACCTGAACCACCACTCAGAACTGTCGCAGCAAATATCAGTGGTGAGGCTAGAGGCGATTCAGCCTTAGTCGCGTTGGCGTGCAAACCACTGCTGATGGCTCCCGACAGCACTATCGGTGGCCCCGGTGCCTACGCAATCACTCCCGAAGGGCTGCAAGCCTACGATGAAGTGATCGAACAGATTGCGACCTCGACAAACCGCCCAGCAGCGTTAATTCGGGGAATGCTTGACCCGACTGCGGTGATTTACCGTTACACAAACCGCAAAACGGGACGCATCCGATATGCAACAGAGCAAGACCTTGTCCTCAACGTTAATGATCCCGAGATTGAGAAAGCGAAGTGGAATCGCGGTGAACAAATCGAACTCAGCGAAGGCTTGGACGCCGCCACAGCCATTTCTCTTGGACTTGCAGACGGAGAAGTAGCATCCGTCACGGATGCTGCGAAGAGTTTGGGTCTATCGGAAATCCCGCCGCTTGTATCTGACCGTGGCTTGATAAGATTCGTGGAAAACATCGGGCGAAGTACAACGATTGCGTTCCTCCTTCTGTTCGTCGGCTTCATCGCCTTATCTGCCGAAGCAAGTTCTCCTGGACTGAGTGTGCCCGGCTTCATCGCGTTGACATGCTTTGCCCTGTTCTTTTGGATGAAATTTCTCGCAGGAACCGCAGAGTGGTTGGAGCTGATTGCTTTCACGCTCGGTTTGATATGCATTGGTATCGAAATCTTCGTCCTGCCCGGTGTTGGAATATTCGGCATTGGAGGGGTCCTATTGATGATTCTTGGGATCGTCCTGATGAGCCAGACCTTCATCCTTCCCCAAAATTCGTTTCAATATCAAATGCTGAACCAAGGCATTTGGACAGCCTTGGCGTCAGTGCTAGGGCTAATTGCAGGCGTCGTTGGCATGCGATACGCGCTACCCCATGTACCGTTATTTCGTGGCCTCATGATGGAACCAGCAAACGAAACACGCATCAACGAAGCAGAAAAACTTGCAGACTACAGCAACCTGCTCGGATGCATTGGCGTCACGACTACGCCGTTACGTCCTGCTGGCAAAATCAAAGTGGACGAACAGTTGCTTCAGGTCGTGAGCGATGGAAGCGTGATTGCCAAGGGAGAGCATGTCAGAATCACAGAAGTCAACGGGACGCGAGTCGTCGTCGAAGCACAAGAGGATGCATGAACAATCTCGTCTTTTCATTACTGGCACTGATCATTTTTTACATCGTTCTGGTAGGGGAATTCCTCTTGCCAACCGGTGGATTACTAGGCGCAATCGCGCTCGCCGCGTTGACTGCAGCATTATACTTTGCGTTTAAATTCAGCACGTTTGCAGGTATCTGCGTTGCCGCCTTCATTGCGATCTCATCACCTTTCTTCATCATGTTTTTGATTCGGATTTGGCCAAATACCCCCGTGGGTAAACGGATGCTAAATCTAAAAAGAGGGCAAACAACACAACCACCCTGCAAAACCACGAACAGCGGGACACCGTTGGATAAACTGACTGGCCAACGGGGCCTCGCTAAAACCAACCTGTTACCCAGCGGGCTCGTTACGATCAATGGTGAAAAAATTGATGCTGTCAGCACGGGCATGCCGATTGACGCAGGCCGCCCAATCGTTGTGGTGAAAATCGACACCGGCCACGTGCAAGTGCGGGAACTGTCCAAAGATGAATTAGAGGCGAAAAATCCCCCGCAACCGTCTACACCTAAAATACTAGAGGATTCCCTCGATTCATTCGACTTTGAATGAGCACGAAACAGAAGAGCCATTAGGTTAACGCGGCCGACAACATAGCTGGGCATCACATTCTGCGGACAACTTACCTGCCGAAGTTGTCATTTGCGGCTCGTTCAATCTGACTCGTTCAATCTGATTTCGGGCACGAGCCATGTGCTGGCCAGCAAGCCGACTCCAAAAGACTGACAAATCAGGGAAGTCGCTGTGCATGTGATGCTGATACGCTGTCACCAATGCCCTATGATAGGGCGAATTCGGCGAGCAGCCCCTTCGAACCTGAACCTGATCCTATTGCGTCATGCGTATTTTGTTCCTTGGCGATATTGTTGGCAAACCCGGCTACTCAGCGGTATTGAAACACGCTGAAGCAGTACGCGCGGAGGAAAAACTGGATGCCCTGGTCGTGAACGCTGAGAACGCGTCTGATGGATCTGGCCTGATGCCACGCCAATACAAACGCCTGCTTGAGGCGGGGGTAGATGCAATCACCTTGGGTGACCATATCTATCGGTGCAAGGAGATCATTCCGGTACTCGAAACCAGCAAACGGATGGTCAAACCTGCCAACTATCCGGGCGACGCAACGGGTCGCACGTGGACGATCGTAGAAACGCCAGCGGGCCCTCTGGGAATCATCTCACTCCTCGGGCGGGTTTATATGCGTCCGGTGGACTGCCCATTCGATGCTGTAGATGCTGCACTTGAGGAGATTGGAGATACCGCAAAACACATTCTTGTAGACATTCATGCCGAAGCGACCAGCGACAAGCAGGTCCTTGCTCGCTACCTCGATGGAAAAGTCACCGCCGTCTTGGGAACGCACACGCATGTCCCCACGGCTGATGCTCATGTCATGGCGGAAGGTACAGCTTTTCAATGTGACGTGGGCATGTCTGGCCCATACGACAGCATCATCGGTCGCGATGTCCGGCGAGTCATGCAGACTACGCGATCCTTTGAACCGTCCCACTTTCATGTTGCCACGCGGGATGTCCGGCTTTGTGGTGCCGTTGTCGAGGCCGATTCAAGTGGCAAGGCAATATCGATCGAGCGTTTTGAAATGGCAATCAAGGACTGACTGCCTCACCAACTCACTTACGCTCGTCAAGTAACAGGCGTTCACGTCAAACAAAAATGCAAGCGGGCCAACGCATAATCAAAGCAAGCCCTGCAAAGCGGTTGCAACCAAGCACCGCTCGCACCCCTGCTGAATCAATTGATTTGCGTCTGAGGCATGTCGAATCCCACCCCCAGACCAAATACTGAAATTCGGATTCGCCTGCTTGATGCTGCGGCACATGTCTCCTGTAACTGTGCCCACC
>CAXGRW010000349.1:0-5940 GCA_964012125.1 uncultured Rhodopirellula sp. | reverse complement strand
GAGCGTACTTGGTCTTTGGGTTGAACTTTTGATTTCCCAAAAACGATACGAATGGCTCATAAGGAACTTCGGCTTGCTGGGCGATGACATCGACCTTCTCGCTCTCCAGATTCCAGTCGTACAGGATTTTGTTGTCCCGCTCAAACCACTCGTCCAGATACTCAGCGTTTGTTGAGCTGGTGACAACGAAATCGCAGTTCCGCTTGCATAGAAAGCACATGAACTGAGCAGCCAAGGCTCGCGTCTGCTCCAGATCACCCTCAGTGGAGGCCGAAGCGATATTCCAGATGCTGACGAAACCATCCTCATCTTGGTCTGCAGGATTGAGTTTGACTTCGATCTCAGGTGGTAGTTCTACAGCTGTCATGAAAATTCCTGAATGGAAAAACGGTTGAGTGGTGCCTCTAGTCTAACGACCGGTCCGGATTCCCAAAATACGGCTAAAACCAAGAAACGTGCTCTCGGGGACGGAATTTCGATCTAAACCTCGGTCTTTGCCTTTTCCTGGTCGATCTGTCTTTGCCGCTCAGTGAATCGGTTTCGCTGTTCCTCGGTGATCTGTTCGGCACAGTGCGGGCACTGGACGCCCGGAACGAAGCTCGTTTCGTGCTGTTCTTCCAGATCGACCGGCCAGCCGCAGCCGTAGCACATCAAATGCTCACCCAGTTGCAGGTTGTGACCGACAGAAACCCGCTTATCGAAGACAAAACAGTCTCCTTCCCACTTCGAATCCTCTTCTGGGACCTCTTCCAAGTACTTCAGTATTCCACCTTTGAGGTGGTAAACCTCCTCAAACCCCTTTTTTCGCAGGAATGCAGTCGATTTTTCACAGCGTATTCCACCGGTGCAAAACATCGCGACCTTACGATGCTTTTGCGGATCAAGCTCGTCGTCGACAAAGGACGGAAACTGGCGGAATGACTGCGTTTCGGGATTCACCGCTCCCTCGAAAGTGCCAATAGCGACTTCGTAATCGTTACGTGTATCGATCACGGTCACTTCGGGGTCACTGATCAGGGCGTTCCAGTCCTGCGGGTCAACATAGGTCCCCACGGAGTCGTTGGGATCGATTCCTTCGACCCCCATGGTGACGATCTCTTTCTTCAAGCGGACGCGGGTTCGTTTGAAAGGGGCTTTAAGAGCAAACGACTCCTTGACCTCAAGACTGCTCAGACGCGGGTCATCTCGAAGATAATTGAGTAGCTTGTCGATCCCCTCACGGCTTCCGGATACGGTGCCATTGATTCCCTCACTGGCGAGGAGCAAGCTGCCGCAGACCTCAAATTTGACCATGTGATCATGAATCGGTTTCTGCAGATCTTCAAAGTCATCCAGACGCACAAAACGGTATAAAGCAGCAACCACAAACTTGGACATCGTATTACCTGCCGGTTCTGTGAATGTGTTCGCAGCGCTGCGCTGCAGAGTGACGTCGCGGCGATCTTCGCTTTTGCGGGAGGGCAACGCAGCGCCACACTCAAAATAGCATGCCTGAGTGTGTGCTGGGTTCCTGTTTTGACTACACAAGCATACGGATAGCAGCCATCGCAGCCGAATAGTCCGGTTCCTCAGTGACTTCAGCGACGATTTCCTTGTAGGCAACTTTTCCCTCGGCATCCAATACAAATACCGCTCGGGTCAGGAGTTTCAGTTCCTCGATCGTCACGCCAAAGGCTGTGCCAAACTGGTGACTCTGGTAATCGCTTGCTGTACGCATTGATACGTCCTCCGCACCACAGAAACGAGCCTGAGCAAAAGGCAAGTCACGGCTGACAGTCACGGCATTGATCTTGTCCCCCAAGGACGCGATCTCCTCGTTGAACTTCTTGGTTTGAATCGCACAAGTCGGTGTATCCAGACTTGGAACCACACTGATCATGGTGGGTTTCCCTTTCAAATCATTCAAAGACAAGGATTGGATTCCCGCGTCCGCGTAATGCACGGTGAAGTCAGGGGCGTCACTGCCGATGGCAACGTCATCGCCCTCAAGCGTCATTGGATTTCCTTTGAAAGTAATGATTCCTGAGCGTCCCATGAATATCTCTCCGTTGCTATTAAATGATTGGCTGATCGTGATCACCGGAAGATTATCCGGCTCATAGCTGCCGGGGTAACCGACCGCTGTCAGATCCGATTATGGGGTCACAGCAGGTTTGAGTGAATGGGGTGCGATTGACGCACTAGCCAGAGCCCAGTTACCCAGAGCCCAGTTACCAGCGGATTTCGTTGTCCGGCTGCCTGTCCTGTTCACTGCTTGAAGAGAACCCTTTTGCAGAACGGGATCACTACTGGGCGGCTAAAGGCTCAGGCTTGATGAAATCGGCCTCGCAGCAGTGTGTACCAAGAGTGCATCCACACATTTGAGACGCAGGTTGTCAAAACGTCCGCATCGTATGGATTTGTCGAGTTTTCTGCGTGTTCTCCACCAGAAGTCTTGTACGCAGTATTCCGGCCTGCGACCTTCCTTGTTGCGAAAAGCGAGTGCCTTGTCGCCCGCGTTTTCTGGATTCGGTCGATCAGGCTTGGTGCATCAGGGCAGCGTTTGCTGCTGCGGATGAGCTGTCCTCAGAAAAAGAACTTTGGGGCACAGCGTGCGACTGCATATTGGCAATCCGCTGGGAAACTGCTGGGTGCAACCAACTTGCTTTTCTGGCTGCCGGTGATTCCGCCGTGATGCGAAGTAACGCGCTAGACAGAGCGTTAGATGCATCCTCGTAGGATCGCGGGACATCCCGTACGCGATCCGCCATTTCGACTGCCATCTGGCAAGCTTGCACGTCGGCATCCAATTCTGTACGAATCGCGACAATGCGCAGCGTGATCAGCGTCATCGCGATCGCGACGCCACTGCCGGCAGCCATGGCCCATGAATGTCCCTCGGCACACCGAGTGATGAAACCGCCAAGTAGCCAGGCAGGAACGAGAGTTAGCATCCGCAACGGAACGTGAAAGCGACGTAGATGAGCGGCTTCGTGGAGGACGACCATGGAAAGCTCAGATCGAGGCAGTTCATCCAGGGCGCGGTCGGAGATCAGTAGGGTTCGAAACGGAGGAACAAAGCCTGCAACCATCGCATTGAATGATCGATTGCCCGTTTGCCAACAAACGATACGTGTGCGTTTGAGCCCCACAGCACTCATGACTTCATCCACCCATTGCTCTGTTTGCGTATCGAGGCGGGATGTTTTGAAAAGATGTCGGATTAGCCAAGGTAAACCGAGGGGCACGAACAGCAACAATACAAGGGTAGTGATGATCGCGGCTGATGCCTCGCCAATCGGTAGGCCAGTGATCAAATCGGTCATTCCCAAAAGCAGCAGGATTGGCAGCACGAGCCACGCAATGGTCCCGCGGAAACGTTGCCAGAGGTACTTTGCGTGCACGATGGGATGGTTGTCGACCAAGCCTGTTAGTCCGCGGTAATGCTGCTCCGCTGACCATGTTGCCACAGTGATCGTGAGCCCCGGGATGAGCAGAATCACCGCTTGCAAGAAGAGAGAGTTGCTGAGGTAGGGAGCCTGTACCGTAGCAGTCGCAAGACCAAAGCCGGCAAGGCAAAGAATCACAATGCCCAATCCGAGCCACCGAAAGGCAGTCATTTGGCGATTCAGCAAATCGGCTCCCAAGCGAGCGTCGATTTTCTCACTCGCGATTTGTTTCGCGCAGATCCTAGCTGCGATATGGCACAGAAGAACCAGTGCCGTCAGCATGCATCCGCTCGCAAGGGTGGCTTGCCGCAGCGACGTGTCCACAGGTGGAAGCGAAGCGCAACTCAGCGAGAGCACAACAAGCAGAAAAAAATACAAGTGCATCGGGTACGTCCACAGTACAGGCATAACGTCTCCCGGACGCACGTCCTTGTTCAGCAAGGAGCCCTCAACAATCTGAAAAATCGTGTAGAGGGAAGCACCGCTAAAAACACGGATGCATCGCACGTGGGTATCGGCTGCCTGCCACGCATGATTTCGACATGCGCCGCCGCAGCATCTCATGCAGACTAATTACTCGAAGGTCGGTTTGTACCAATTATGCTGAAATTAACGCCAAAACATGGAACCACCAAAATGGGGATGCCCTGCGGAGGCTGTTCAGATCGCGGGCTACCAGCGGAGCCCAAACTGAGAACCACCTGTGTCCTGGTTATTGCCACCTTTCAGTGGGCCCGTGTGTGATGCCTTGATGGCAACTTCACGCGGTGGTTCGTCGACCTCTTCCTTGTCGGCTTGTTTGGTCGGATCGACCGGTGCTTGCTGAGCGGCTTTGATCGACAAGCTTACTTTCTGGGCGTCTCGATCAAAGCTCAGAACTTTGACTTCCACTTCATCACCCTCGTTGACGAAAGCGCCCACTTTAGAGACACGATGGTGAGCGAGTTCGCTGATGTGTACCAGTCCCTCAACACCTGCTGCGAGTCGTACGAAGCAGCCGAATGCGGCGATTCGAGTGACGGATCCTTTGTGGACCGATCCCACCTCAAACTCTTGCTCCGCGGTATCCCACGGATTCTCAAGCAGATCGCGGTAAGAGAGGGAAATTTTACCTGTCTCTTTGTCCACTGAGTCCAGTTTTACGGTTACCTGTTGGCCTATCTCAAGCACCTCGCTGGGATGCTTGACGCGGTCCCAACTGAGCTTGCTGATGTGAATCAAGCCATCTAGACCACCCAGATCAACGAACGCTCCGAAGTCCTTGATGGTGCGGACCGTTCCCTGCAGCTCGTCACCCACTTCAATTTGTTCAAGTTGCTCTTTTCGTTTCTCTTCGCGCTCACGCTCAAGAATTGCACGCCGACTCAGTACAAGGTTGCCGCGTTTTTGGCTCGACTCGGTGACCACGCAACGGAACTTCTGATCGACGAATTCGGTAGTATCCTCGACGCGATACTCGCTGATCTGGCTGATGGGAATAAAGCCCTTTGCACCGCCCACTTTGCATTCCAAGCCGCCGGAGTTGCTGCCCGTGACGGTCACTTCAACCACCGAACCCTCGTCGATATCTTCCCAGTCGGAAGCTTCGATCGCGCTACCGGGAAGGCCGAGAGCGTACAGGCCGTCTTCGCGGCTGATACCTCGCACCAGGACTTCGATTGAATCACCGATTGCCGGCTCCTGTTCGAATTGATCGAACGCCACAACACCCTCGTCGGGGCCGCCAAGTGCCACAAAGACATTGTCGTCGTGGATCTTTAGGACTTGGCCTTGAACACTTGCGCCTTCGGTGAGAGGTTCGGCGCGGTTGGCCATTCCGGCAGGCCCGCTAAGCATGGCTTCAACATCAGTCGCAGCAAGCTCTGCATCCAATTCTGCCTGAATGTCATCAGGCAGCGCGTGGCGGGCGTTTGGAATGGCAACCTTGCTGGTGGGGGCCTGCTGAGGTCGTTTGGGCTTTGGCTTGTCACCGGCCAATCTTGGCCGTGGACTCGGCTTTTTGTTTCCAGGCTTTCCTTTACCTGAATTTTGTGATCCAGCTTGGCCAGCAGCCTCAAGATCTTCGGTGCTGACAGAGGGAGACGCCGGCTTGGCTACGCCCAGACCCCTCGCTGCCAAAGGACCCGAAACACGAGCACGCTTGGACAGCGGATTCTCGGGCTTGGATTCAGTGGATTCTGTTGACGCAGATTCCGGTGAGGGAGCTGCTGCGGTGGCATCTTCTGGCGTTGCAGAATGAGTCTCACCCGAAGCTTCGACAGCTTGCGGCTCAGCGGCTTCGGAAGCGGCAGGAGCGGGGGGAGTTGATGCGTTGGTTGGTTCTTGGCCGTCCGTTGGGGCTTGGTCGCCGCTGCTCATCTGTTTCGTCGAAAAGTGGAGGAGGATGAAGACTGGTCAATTTGGTGTAGCGTGCCTTCAGGCATGCCGCTGTGCCCTCTCCCGTATGGTAACTGGAGAGTTTGTGCTCCGGTGGTGCCTCATCTTTCGAGTGAGAACCATGTTTTCACATGGC
>CAXGRW010000348.1:0-5948 GCA_964012125.1 uncultured Rhodopirellula sp. | reverse complement strand
GATTGCCAACGATTGATGGTCGGCATCAAAATTCTTGAGCGTGTAACGAATGGTTTCCGGGCTTCGTCTCATCTGTTCAGACAATTGTCGAGTCACTTCAGAGAGACTCGCGCCACCTTCAACCAACTGTCGGGCACGCTCAATCATCTCTGACTTCTCGTCTTCACTGAGTTGACTGAAACGTTCCCCACGTTTGATTTTGCCGCGATTCTTGGCAACAAACTGATCAACGCTACTTTGTAAAAAGCCAACGCGTTTTCGGCCCCCAAACAACAGGCGACGACTGACAAGCCCTGCGTCACGCCAACGGCTAATTGTCTTGGTGGATACTTTGAACTTCTTACTAAGCTCATCCACAGTGTGCACCGGTTCTCGCACCTCGCTGACGGAGACATCGGCGGAATCACTCAAGTCTTCGATAAGGAGCCGTAAATCGTGCTTGAGGTCGGCCGAAGCGATGCTGTGTCGCGTTGGAACCTCGGGCCGATAGTTGGTGATGCGAAAACAGCAGTAGTCGAACGCATAGGAGCGATCGGACTCAACTTCACCGTACAATTTTTCCGTCAATGCAGCCTGCTCAACCTTCTTCGTTTTTGGTGCAAAACGAGTCAGTTGATCCCGCAGCTCTTTGACTTTTTCGTCTCGATAATCTTCATGCATCTCCGTCTCTCCCAGCGCTTGCTTCCGGTTGATCTCTCTTTCCCTGCGACCCCGGCGGATCGCTCAACCATCTGCTAATGTTGCCCGGGGATCACCCAATCCTTAGGGCGATATCCATGGGTACCTTCAGTTTGAAACTGCTTGACGGAAATCTACTGATCGCCGTCACGCAAACAATCCCTAACTTTCAGTGAGGCGGCGGCTCCTTGCCGACGCCCTCTTTGATGGTACGCGTAAAACAGACTCCGCATGCCACCAATAAGACCGATTGATTTCCAAAAAAGTTCACCGATTAATTGAATTCGCCACGACTGGATCACTGTTTCATTTTCGAATTCGTCGTTTCGGCTTCAATCTTGGTGCTGCAAACTCTGGCAGGAAACCAACTGACCAACGAATTTGTGTAGGAAATATTGGGCCAAACAAGCGATCCAACACAAAGAATCATGTCCAAAAACGCGTTAAACCCAAGCCGGATCGAGAGTTAAAGCTATTTCCTAAAACACTCACGGGGAAATCATGCCGGCGAAATGTCCACCCCGTTTGTAACTTTTTCCGACACTTTGCATCATCTCGCGTCTTATTTTGCGACACCATGCTTCAAAGGTGCCGATTTTGTCGATTTGGCAGACACAACTGGCAAGCCCAGAACCGTGACCTCTTAGTCGTGATTTTCTAGGCAAATTCCCCTGAATCAGCGTCGGCAACGAGTCGATCAAAAGAATGGGTCGGTAGGCCCATATTTTGTTGTCAATCGCTGATCGAACCTTGGCCATCTCAAAATGCAGCACCACCCTTCACTCGCACTTGATCGACGGAAGTTTCTGATCGCAGCTTCCACCGTGCTCGGGTTCGCACCGACCGTGAGCCGAGGGGCCGATTCTGGCGGGATCCTGCTACGCACCGGTAGCGAAGAGTTGTACCGCATCCGCATGGAAGTTGAGATGAAGGGGAACGTCAAAATTCCCGGAAATCCATTGATCTTAAGCGAGAAGACGCTGAAGCTACCAATCGATAGCCAAGCGTCCTTCGAATATGAAGAACGGCTTCATCTTCCTGAGACAAATGATGTTTCGCGAACCGCTAGCCAAGCTGCCGAAGCGGTTACGCCAGGAAACAAGTGCATTGCAGCCGAGCGATACTACCACCGCGCCAAAGCGGTCAGCACACTAAACGAGACACAACATTCGATTCACCTGAGAGAGTCAGTCCGCGACACGATTGTGCGACATGACTCACGACCCGAGCAGATTTACGGCGTTGAAGATTTTTTCGAGCGTGACGAGCTTGAGCTTTTGCATGCTCCGGTATCGAGCCTGGCGATCGATCAGTTGCTGCCTGAGAAGCCAATCGGCCTCGGGTCAAAGTACTCGATCTCAGCCGATTCGATGGCTTCAGTCCTGAATTTGACTGCCGTCATGGCTTGCAAAGTGGAAGCGGAAGTCGTAGCAGTTGACGAGAAAGAGGTAAGAATACAATTGCGAGGTGACGTGGATGGGGCCATTGATGGCGTTCCTACGATCATCCGGACGATTGGCAAGCTTACGTTCGATCGAAAGTTAAGCAGTTGCACATGGCTAGCGATGGCACTTCATGAAACTCGTGAGATTGGTCGGGCGGAGCCGGGTTTTGATGTGGCAGCGACAATCAAAATGCTGCGGCAACCGTTAAAAAGGACCATCGCTCTGCCGGCCGAAGTCAGAAAAATCGACGTGAGCAGGCCCGCTGCTGCGAACTTGCAGTTCGTCTCAGTTCGAAGCGAAGAACTCGGTCTTCGTGTACTGATGGATCGTCGCTGGCGGATGCTGAAAGATCAGCCTGAAGCGGCGATGATGCGAATGGTCAAGAACGACCGCAGTATTGGCCAATGCGATATTCAGCCCGTACCGCCAACACCAGACGGTCAACCGTGGTCACTGGCGGCTTTTGAATCGAGTGTTCAAATCCTTCTCGGCAAGCAGTTCGTAGAGATGGTCGAGTCGGACGAACGCACCACAGCATCGGGAACTCGAGTCTTGAGAGCTGTTGCCAATGGCTCAGCAGAGGGGGTTCCGATAAGATGGGTTCTGATGCATCTATCGGATGAGAGTGGCAAGCAGATCGTCGCCACTTTCACGATGGAGGGGAGCAACATCGATGCATTTGGCAGTTCTGACATGCAGTTTGCCAGTTCGATCCAGTTCACGGGGCCCCGTTCCGAAAGTGAGCCGTCGAAAAAATCGGCCCAGAATACGCTGAACTCGGGCAAGGATGCGGCCAACCAACCGCCGGATCAAATGACACCAAAACAAGTAGCTGACTCGATTTCGAACGCAAATTCAGTTCGCTGAGTACAATATCCAGTGAGGGTCGGGAAAACTTAGGTTTGCTCCCCGACACCTTATTCCTATGAAATGCAATAACACGGTTCTGACATGACACTTGCTACAAGAATCCAGCTCTGCTGTGCACTGTGCCTCACGGGCATCGTGCCAGCACTCGCCCAACAGGGCCAGCGTAAGGATCCTTCGACTCAGGAGCAAACACAATTCTCCCCTGGTGTCGTGACGGTGATCCCGACTTCCATTCAGCCTGAGGAAACGTTCGATGGCCCATTGAAGTTGGAGCCATTTTTGAACAGCTATCCACAGATTGCTTTCAGTGAGGCTTCTGGTCACCCGGATTCGAAACCACACTTCGACCCACGAACTCGCACACTGGTAGATCGAGCAAAGGAAGTGATCTTCCGTCGCACGGTTTTCTGTTTTGAGTTCTCGTTCAAACCGCTTCGCCAGATGTACATAGACGTCCCGCGCCCAGATGGACGGATGCAGCGTAAGCTGGTCTGGTACATGGTTTACCGCGTGCGTTATCGCGGTGGCGATTTCCGTCCCGCGGCCGACAAGGTCGCCGGTCAGGACGTTTATCAACGAATGGAAACAGTCCGCGTTGATAAGCGAAAGTTCTTTCCAATGTTCTTGCTCCGCAACCAGATCAATGGCAAGCAGTACCTTGATCGGATTTTGCCAACAGCTCGGGACAAAATCAAAGTACGTGAACAGATCAGTGCTCCTCTGTACAACTCAGTTGAGATCTCGCGTATCGACATTCCTTACAGCAGCGACAAATCCAGCCCCGGCGTTTGGGGAGTCGCAACTTGGGTGGATGTGGACCCCAACCTCGATTTTGTGTCGGTCGAAGTCTTTGGTTTGACCAACGCATTTGAAAAAGCGGAAGACGCTGGGCGGACCGAGTACAAGCAAAAAGCTCTCCAGCTGAACTTCTACCGTCCGGGTGATGCTGTCCGACAGACAGAAGATCTGATTCGTTTCGGAGTACCTGCCTTTGACGATCCAAAGGAGCAAAAGTACATCTTGGAACAATACGGATTAGAGGAACGCCTCGATTATCGCTGGTTATTTCGGTAGGGCATCGGGACGGCTTACTCCGAATTAACGATGTTTTCTTTGTCTTCCCGCTAGACATTCACTTGTCGCGGGATTCCACTGAAGGGCAGAAGTGGTCCGTTGACCGCGTCCCTGCAGCAGCCGGAAAGACAGAAAACGCCCCCGAGGGCTGAGTCCCAACCTTCTGGTAAGCAACGATTTCTGTGGCCTTAGTGTGCGGATCTGGATGTAAGCGATTCAGCCCATCAGAATCAGGGGCAGTGGAATCAGGGGCAGTGGAATCAGCGGCAGTGGAGTTCCGGCAAGAACGCCTCGACCAGCGGATTGTCGACTTCTTGAGCTAACCGGCAACACGATAGAGAATTGCCGGGGAAGATCGTGATCGGGCCGTTGCCTTGTCACGGCTTGCTGAGGCAACACCAATTTCCAACCCATAGCTGGTCACAAACCCTGTAGAAGCAGTCATGTTCGTTGATCGTGTGATAATTGAGTTGCAAGCTGGAAAGGGTGGTGATGGCTGTTCCAGCATGCGTCGCGAAAAATATGTTCCTCGTGGAGGCCCCGATGGTGGAAACGGTGGCGATGGAGGCAGTTTGATTCTGGAATCGCGTTTGGGCGTCAACAGCCTTGCTGCGTTCGCCAACCGCCGCATGTTTCGAGCGCCCAAGGGGGCTCCCGGACAAGGTGCGTTGCGACACGGCAAGCAAGGGAAAGATCAAACTTTGCTGGTGCCGCCTGGCACGACGGTGATTGATGCTGAACACGGTTTCGTCATCAAAGATCTGAAAAAACACGGTGAACAATTTGTGATCGCTCGTGGCGGTAGAGGTGGAAGAGGCAATGCCCACTTCAAAAGCAGTACAAATCGAACTCCTCGAGAACGTCAAATTGGAGAACTCGGTGAAGTCCGTGACGTCATTCTGGAACTGAAGTCCATCGCTGACGTTGGCTTAGTCGGCATGCCTAATGCTGGAAAGAGTACTTTGCTGAGTCGCATTTCCAGCGCACGCCCCGAGATTGCTGATTACCCCTTCACTACCAAACACCCCAATCTTGGAATAGTCGACGTCAGCGAAGGCAAATCATTTGTCATGGCTGACATCCCAGGATTGATTGAAGGGGCAAGTGATGGTGTTGGGCTAGGGCATGAGTTCCTGAGACATGTCGAACGCGCTGGACTGCTTGTGCACTTGGTAGAGCCGATGCCCATCGACAACACTGATCCCGTTCAGAATTATAAATCCATTCGCAGTGAACTTTGCGAATATGATTCATCACTCGGTGAACGAGATGAAATTGTCGTGGTCACCAAAAGCGAGCTTGATGGTGCTGCAGATGTTCGTGAGGCACTAGCCGAAGCAACCGGCCGCGAGGTTTTGCTTATTAGCTCGATGACAGGAGATGGATTGCGCGGGTTGATGTCTGAAATCATGTCGCGAGTAGACCTTCGTCGCGCACGGATGATCGAAGCAGGTGAGGAAGTCACTGTTTTGCGGGAGTCAGATTTGGTCCGAACTCCTGCACAACAGGGAAAGCGTCTGCCGCCTCACCTTGCTGGTCCAACACAAGATCTGTCGGACCAGGTGCAAGCCAAAGACTTTGATCAACCTTCCCAAGAACCGAGAGCGGGTGGGGAAGAAGACTGATGAAGGCAACGACGAACATCGCTGTTGACATTGGAAACTCCGCAATCAAGTTGGCGCTAACGACTGCGGAAACGGTTCACGAAAACTCTCTTTCTCTTCTTGAAAGTGATTGGCAGATATCCGCGGCCCGATGGGCGCTAACCCACAGTGATGAACAGCAACTCGCGTGGCACATTGCGAGTGTTCATCCGCAGGCCGCCGAGACGCTAGTGGACCATCTAAGCGAGATCTTTCCTGCAGCGAATGTGAAGCTGAT
>CAXGRW010000347.1:0-5955 GCA_964012125.1 uncultured Rhodopirellula sp. | reverse complement strand
CACCATTCACCATTCACCATTCACCATTCACCATTCACCATTCACCATTCACCATTCACCATCTCGAACTTCACGCACGAGGCGTAACACCGCATGGTCCGGCGTGTCCTTCAACTGCCTGATCAAATCAGCAAACAACTTGGGGCGGTTTCGGATGATCGCTTGCAAATCTCCCGACACCTTTCCGGCCATCGCCAACAGGACATCAGGATCCTGCTCCAGTTCGCGTGCCAGAGCCGCGATCGTCTTCTCCGAAGGCGGCGGCTGCTGACCGCGTTCAACCTTGCTGAGATAAGACGGCTCAACGCCTACACGCGAAGCCAACTGCCGCACCGAGAACGTCGCGTCGTCGGATCGCCGCTGCTCGCGAACTTTACGTAAATAGTCGCCAAAACCTTTCATTCGTGTACTATATACTACACACTACCCGACACAACCGAAAATCACAGTTTTTATTGGAGAAACCCCTCCAACTGGGTGCTGCCAACACTCAACTCACTTGTCCGTCGATAGCGAATCCGCCGCACTTCACCGGTCCGCGCCAACTCAAACCGCCAGTGATACTTTGCACCAAGGTGGATCAGAAAATTGGAGAATCGCTGACAACACTCAACGCACATCAGTCGCAATGAACACAATCCCTCGCTCATTCCAAACTGTCTGATCGACACGCTATGGCGTGACTTTGTAGCGCGTCCCCCCACATGGTGAGGTGTTCGACATCAGATGCTCTCGCGTGTTCGGTGACATGCAAAGACTTGCGACGATGCGCAACGATGCGATTGCGAGAGCTTTTTTCACGTACGACGCGCTGAATCTTGAAGCATCCAGTTGTAACGATCAAGACAACAGAAACTCTTTCAACACCTCTTCATTTTCTCTCACAATTGGTGCCACAAATTACCGGAGAGTGCTATGTTGCAAATTGTAATTTTTCGTGCATTAAGCCAACAACACACACACCCAGGAGAGCGGCAACACCGCTTGATTCCGTGAAGTACAGAGCACTACTAATAATATTCGCAACGACCCTGATTCCGTTAGCACGCCAACAGATGCTCAAGAGTCTCTGCCGTTTCCCCCTACACCCTCCGCTTCGCAGGCAGGGCTGACAATACAAACGTCAACTCACAAAAAGCGAGTTGCAACACGTCGGTTACCAGAAGACGCGCCTAACATTCTGGTTGTGCTGATCGATGATGTGGGACCTGGTACAGCGTCAACTTACGGCGGTGAAATCGCCACCCCCACACTCGATCGGGTTGCGAAAGCAGGCATCTCGTACAACCGTTTTCATTCCACGGCGATGTGTTCTCCAACCCGTGCGGCTTTATTGACTGGCCGCAACCACACTCGAGTCGGCAATGGTCAGATTTGCGAACTGGCAAATGACTGGGATGGATTCAGCGGCGCGATCCCCAAGACTTCTGCAACCATCGCTGAGATCCTGAAAGACTACGGATACAACACCGGCGCGTGGGGCAAGTGGCACAACACTCCTGCTGAGGAAACGACTTCCAAAGGTCCTTTTGATCGCTGGCCTACCGGCTATGGGTTTGAATGTTTTTATGGTTTCCTGTCTGGCGAGGCATCACAGTACGAGCCAAATTTGGTGCGTAACACGACTTCGGTCGATCCACGCGCAATTCATCGCGAGGGTTACCATGTGAGCGAAGATTTGGCTGACGATGCAATTCACTGGCTGCGTGAGCAACAATCATTCGCTCCCGATAAACCATTCTTCATGTACTGGGCATCAGGCTGTGCACACGGTCCGCACCATGTCATGAAAGAGTGGGCTGACAAGTACAAAGGAAAGTTTGATGATGGTTGGGATGAATACCGTAAACGTACTTTCAAGCGTGCCAAAGCGATGGGCTGGATTCCCCAGAATGCACAACTCACCCCACGCCCAGAAACCTTGCCGTCATGGGATTCAATTCCTGAAAAAGAGAAGCCTTTCCAGCGTCGCCTCATGGAAGTATTTGCTGGCTTCGTTGAGCACACCGATCATCAGGTCGGTCGAATTCTTGACGAGATCGAAGAACAAGGTCGTCGTGATAACACTCTGGTATTTTACATTTGGGGTGATAACGGATCCTCAGCTGAGGGGCAGAACGGTACCATCAGCGAACTGTTGGCACAGAACGGCATTCCCACCAAGGTAGAAGATCACGTTCAAGCTCTCGACGAACTCGGTGGCCTTGAAGTGTTGGGTTCCTCAAAAACCGACAACATGTATCACGCCGGGTGGGCGTGGGCTGGCAGCACACCTTATCGCTCGACCAAGCTCATTGGGGCACACTTTGGTGGCACCCGACAACCAATGGCTGTGTCTTGGCCCGCACGCCTGAAACAAGACGATACACCGCGCAGCCAGTTCCATCACGTGATAGACATCGCGCCGACACTTTACGAAATCCTGGACATCACACCACCGAAAACGGTGAACGGGATTCCACAGGAATCCCTCGATGGGACAAGCATGGCTTACACCTTCGACAACCCTGAAGCCGAAGGTAAGTTGAAAACACAATTTTTCGACATCATGGGCAGTCGTGGCATCTACCACGATGGCTGGTTCGCGGGAACGTTTGGCCCGAGAACACATGGATCCCCGGAACTCCTGCAGGGATCCAGGACTGGAATCCAGAAAACGATCCATGGGAACTCTACAACCTCAAGGAAGACTGGAGCCAGGCTAATGATCTAGCAGCGAAGATGCCTGAAAAGTTGCAAGAACTCAAGAGTTTGTTTCTGGTTGAATCCGCCAAGAACAACAACCTTCCCATTGGGGGAGGTCTATGGACCATCGCATTCCACCCAGAGGATGCCCCAGCAACGCCCTTCAAGAAATGGACGTTCCGTGGCCCAATGGAACGAATGCCAGAGTTCGCAGCGCCCAAGCTCGGAAAATTCAATAACGATGTGCGTGTCGAAGCCAAACTGCCTGAAAAGGCAAACGGCGTGATTTATGCACTTGGAGGATTCTCAGGAGGCCTATCACTCTTCATGCAAGACGGCTACCTGGTTTACGAATACAACCTGTTCGAAATCAAACGCACCGTGTTTAGATCCGCTAAGCCCATTGGTGCTGGTGATGTGGTGATTGAAGTCCAGTCACGACTGGCAGAGGCAAAACCAGCCGCGCCACTGGATGTAAAGATCAGCGTCAACGGCAAAGCTGTCGCAGGAGGTCGCGTACCGATGACCGCGCCTTTCACTTTCACGGCGAACGACTGTCTCGATATCGGATACGACTGGGGATCTCCAGTCTCAACCGAGTACTTCGATGACGCACCGTTCAAGTTTGAAGGTACGCTTGGAACAACAACTATCTCGTATAGTGACAAGTAAGCTGGGGCATTTGATTCTGGACAATGATTTCACGAACCAAGCCGCCGATGCTACCATGGGCATCGGCGGCCTACTCTCGTTTTACGTTCATGATTGCAGTACGCACCTATGCAAACCAAGAAAAAAACGCGTCCGAAACGTCGCTTGAAGTTATTGCTTCTGGTTGCTCTCTTGGTAATTCCGGGCTCATTCGCGTACATCGAGTTCTATTTATCTCGACCACCAGGCGAAGGTCCGGCTGGCCCAACTGTAAACGCGGATGAATTCCAAAGCATTTGGTCTGATCGCCAAATACAACTGATTGGAATCGGCGACAGCATTACAGCCGGCTTGGGGGCCAACTCGAAGAGCCACCGATTCTTCAATCGTCTAAGGCGTAATCCAAGCGACGAATTTGCGGACATGCAAGGCAACTGCCTTGAGAATGTTCTGCCAAATTTAAATTCTGAGAATTTCGCAATCTCCGGTTCAGAATCCATGATGCACCTTGAAGTGATTCAGGAAACGGTTCCGACCTATGAAAATGCGTTTGGCATCGTAGTGATGACCTCCGGTGGCAACGACCTTATTCATAGCTATGGCAAAAGCCCTCCTCGCGAGTGCGCCATGTATTCAGCTACGTTGGAACAAGCTCAACCTTGGATCGAAAATTATCGCGTACGGCTCGACACGATGATACGGAAGATCGTCGACAAGTTTCCATCCGGATGCGAAATCTACATCGGCGACATTTACGATCCCACTGACGGAGTGGGCGATGCACCGAGTGTCTTTCTGCCGAACTGGCCAGATGGCCTGGCAATTCATGCCCAATACAACAAAATGATCCGGTCAGTCGCTTCCAAGCATGATTTTGTGCACGTGGTGCCACTGCACGAATTATTTCTTGGACACGGATCTCACTGCAGGCAGTTCTGGCAGAAACACTACGATAGCGAAGATCCACACTATTGGTTCTACAGCAACATCGAAGACCCAAATGATCGCGGTTACGATGCGATCCGACGTGTCTTTCTCAACTCCATCGCATCCAACACCCGCTTGCGAAATGACGAAACGGCGTCAGGCATGGAGTCACCCGAGCCCAATCAAGGGGCAGAGCCTCCACCAACTCCGGACAATGCTGCAACACCAGATCAGGCTTCAACATTGTAAAAAATGCTGCGGCACTTCGATGTATTCCCTCATCATTGCTCAACGTCATCCAAACCAAGATGCTGCTGAATGCTGGTGACCATCCACTCGAGTTCATCTTTACCCAGATGACTGAACCACTGCCGTTCAGACTCTGAGGCAGGCTCCACGCGAATAAAATGATCGAAGCTGACAGATTCACTCGATCGATATTCTTCAACCTCGACCCGCACCGCCTCAATATCTTCACGCTTCCATTCTTCATGGTGTTTGCCAAATAATCCATATTCACGAAAGCTGAGTGAGTCTCGACGAACCCGAACCGCCCCGTGTTGAATCGCTGCGTTCACTCGATAAAGAAGGATACCAACCACCACGAGGGTAAAGACTCCCACCATGAACCAACCCGCCGCTGGCTGCCCGCCTACCTTGCCTGCCAATAGTGCTGGCACCAGCACCGCCAACACAAACAACTCACACAACAGGAATCCCAAACAGATGAGCGCCGACACTCTTGAAGTTGATTTCCTGAGCCCCAACGCGGGGATTGTAATTAACTGTCCTTGCCCTTCGGCCTCGATCGACACTTCGCTTCCGATAGGCTTCCCGCTTCGTTCTTGAATCCTGAACGGATCTAGCGTGGAAAGTTCAGCGGCAAGATCGTCTGCTTTGATTGCTCGCGATCCAAGGCCAGCGAACTCACCAGTGACCTGCTCGATCTTATGCGGCAATTCTTCAACGAGTTGTCCTACAATCTGGTTGGCAAACATGCGCAGCAAGGGAACTGTCCTGCCGTCCAGTTGCACCGCCAAAAGATTGGAATATTCAACATTTATCTGGTAGCGCTGACCTTGCGGATCTTCAATCCGAAAACCACCAAGCTTCGACAACTGACATTTGACAGTGGACCAAATCGGCCCGAATCGCGTGATTACCCGCAGTGAGCGTTCATCGATCACAATCTGCTTTGAACCAAATAAAATCAGCAGTGATTTCCACAGCACGAATGCAATGATGGGCAAAAATGACACTGCAAAGAAACCACCAACAAACAACAAAATGGTCATGTTTGGCGTTTCTTCGGGTAACATCAAATACAGCGCACCGACGGTCCCACATGCCACAACTGCAAGCAAAGATGCAAATGCAATACCGATGAAAGCTGGAACTTTCACGAATGAAAAACACAACTTCGGGACCTCGCATTGACTGACTCCCTGGCTATCAATCCAAATCACTCCCGATTTCACATCCATCATTTCTCACCAAAACAGTCGATAAAACCCGTGCCGCCGCCGCGCCCAGAAAACGATAATTAAACACCGATTGCAAACTACAAATAAGAAGACGCCCAAATCCTACACACAATGCGAGCCGAAGTAAGCTGGCAGCCACCCCAGATCCCAAAGCCCAGATCCCAAAGCCCAGATCCCAAAGCCCAGATCCCAAAGCCCAGATCCCAAA
>CAXGRW010000346.1:0-5968 GCA_964012125.1 uncultured Rhodopirellula sp. | reverse complement strand
ACAAATCCGTTGAGAAGACGCCCGTCGATGGTTGAAATCAACGATGCACGAAAAGCTGCGTCCACATTTTGGTTTGGTAACAGAATATCGTCCACTAAACGATCCAAGCCCCGATTTCCAATTCCATCGAGGTTGGGACCTACCTGTGCCCCCTGCCCAGCCATCTGATGGCAGTTGGCACAGTTTTTCACAAACACTTTCCTTCCTTCTTCAACATTCCCATCTGACGCCATCAGGAGTTGCTTGCGACGCATGATAAGCTTGTCCAGTTCCGGGTTGGTGTCCGGCATTCTTGCAACCAGCTGGTCGATTTTGGAATTCAACTCTCCTTGCTGGTGCGTACGAAGCTTCGCCAAAACAGTTGCATTACGAAGTACCGAAATTGAGACAATTCCAGCGTCAAGAAGTTGCAGCAAGTATCTGGTGCCTTCTCCGTCCCCAGACAGGAGATCAGCAAGGCTTTCCTGTTCCCCGATAGACATTGTTCGCATCGACTTCATGATCAATTCTTGCATTGACTCCCTGTCGAACTCAACGATCGCATTAACCAACTGATCTTCAGCAGCGTCGTGGATCCCCGAACTGCTTGCAAGCTTCGCGCCGACGTCAAAAATCGACCGACCTCTCAAATCACGATTCAACTGAATCAGCGTTTGACACAATCTCGATTTAAGCTGGCTGCTCTTGGTAACGCGCAAAAGACGCATCACATCGTCATGCAACCGCTGAAGCCCGAAATCATCAATCACCTGACAGGCGATCTGGCGATCACCCAACTGCTCGGATGGATTCAACCCTGGAACTGAAAAACGCCCTGCTGCCAACCAGGCATAACTGCCCGCGTTATCCTGGTCGACAATTTCAACAAACGCATTTTTTCCTTTCCAAGCAGCAGTGTCCCATTCATAAAACGATGCCTGGTCATTGCGTGGCGGGAAAGCCTTGTGGACAACCTTGCCAGAATCAGCCAATCGCAACTGAATATAATTCGCATCGTTGGCCGGCTGGGCCGGCACGCCAACATGGCCCGCTAAATAAAAACTAAAACTTGCATCAAGAGCAAAGGGCTCACTTCTATACACACCTGTTTTGGACTCTCCCCGGACAATACTGCTCCACAGGGGTGTATTTTGCTGCCCGTCACTCGAGACTCGTCTTTCAGTCAGGACGAAAATATTTTCGCCCGCGCTGACTGCGGCAGGATACTCCTGCTCATGAAAACTCCATTGAAACGCGTCATTTTCAGAATTAACGTGCCAACCGAGCAGCGGGTTCAGCTCTGGGTGTGACTGAAAGTCACCTACCGCAATCCAAGCAAATGCGTCGGCTGGGCATTGATCCCGAATTTCCACGTAAGCCTGCTTACCTCGGAAATCCCTCGTATCGATCGACACTGGCTGAGCAATGTCATTGGCAGGAACACGGACCATCTTGAGGACAACTTCACCAGTCACTGATATCAATCGCACCAAATTGAATTCGTGATCGCTGCTGGCCGTTGAATCATGACCGGCAATCGAGAAACTGAATTCATCAGTCAGAACAAAAGGAGCTGATTGAAGAACTCCCGTCAGCGATTCACCTCGTGATCGCGTGTCGATAAACAGTTTCTGTTCACCGCTTGCACAAGAGATTCTACGAATAGTAAATGGCACTGTGCCTCCTTTGCTGGAGGTCTGAGTACCGGAGTCGCCAAGGTGCCACTTTGCGGAGGGCAGCCCAAGCAATCTGCCAGCGATCTCCGAAGCCAGATGTTTGATCGATCCCGGTAATTCAAGATCCCGGGACTCAACGCCACGACGCAGACTATTGAGTATTTTCAACTGAAAACCGGAATCGCTCCGGTGCTCCCGTTCCAACATCTCAACGATATGATCAATTGAATGAACTTGAGCATGCGTCGCTGCAAACGTCAAAAAGCTGTCGAGTTGTTTCGCATCCTGGGCAGATAACTGATCGAGGTTTTGCAAGATAAAATCTGCTGCGGCAGGCGTCTTCACGGCGAGACAGATTTCAGCAAACGCAGGCACACCATGTGCATTCACCTGTTGTGCAACGCGAAGAAACCTGTCTGTATTATTTTTACACTGTTCGCGCAGGGCGATTTTCAAAGCATGAACCAGAAACGGATCCGAAATACTGGTTGCCTCATTGAGTAGCTGGATCAACTCGGGCGTGACATCAATCTCCGGTCGTTTCGCAGCCGCCATGGCGGCAAACCTCCGAACCATTGGTGATGCTGCCGCCAATCCCAATCGCAACGTGCCACGCACTTCATCAGGTTCGATGTTATCAATCCCGTCATTGGCGAGCATTTGGAAAAGGTGGCAATTCATCTCAACTGAAGCGTAGAGCTGCTTAACGACTCGATCACTCAAGTCGATCCTGCCCAGCATCCGAAGCACATTCGTCGCGCTGATCACTGCCTTGGCGTTCTCATCACCTCCAAGCTGACGAAGTTTCTGCAAGGCGATCCCGAGCAGTGCGGCGCCATTGGCATCCTGCCTCAGGAATTCCAACATCTGCTTTTCAATGACGCGAGCCTGAACACGGTTGGCCTCCTTCAACCGCCGCAGCATGCCATCAAGATTCCGCAACTCCCCGGCTTGCACTTGCGTTAGATCAGGTACATCGCGACGACCTTCATGCCCCGTAAAAACCACCTTCCAAATTCGGCCGCGTGTTCGATCTCGCCCGGGATGATCAAGGTCAACTTCGTAGTGTCCGATGATTCGGTTGTAAAAATCAGCAATGTAAAGGGCGCCATCGGGTCCAAACTGCAGGTGCACCGGTCGAAACCACGGATCACTTGGGATCAGAAAATCAGATTCCTCGCGAGCACGCATGCTGGACCCCTGATACATCAGTTGATTTCGATTGATTCGCCCAGTCACGACATTGCCGCCAAAGGTGCTGCGTTGATAGACCGGCGGGAACACAGAGTGTTCACCCAGAGCAATTCCACCGATCCCGGTCGAGTTGTGCAGGTGATCCATCACCTCTGGGATGTATCCGAGCCCATCACTGGGCTTACCGAAACTATCATGGTGCCCACCGGGCATCACAAGATTGATCGGTTTGGTATGACAGTCAGCGGTAAAGATGTCACCGTGTGAATCGATGGTCATGCCAAACGGGTTGACCTGGCCATTTGAAACCAATTCAATCCGAGAACCGTCTGGCTTGAATCTGAACACATTTCCCGAGTTCATCTTGATCGTGTGTCCATCTTCCCCCGACACTTCGGACTGATTCGAGAAGCCATGACAGGCATAGATCCAGCCATCGTTTCCCAACATAAAACTGTTACACATGCCGTGCGTATCGTTGGTCGTATCAAAAGGCCCGTAAAGAACTTCTCGCTTGTCTGCTTTGTCATCGCCGTCAGTATCCCGCAGGTACCAAATATTAGGGATACTGAAACAAATAACTCCTTCACCGTACGGCAATAATCCCATCGGAATATTCAAGCCATCGGCAAAGGTCTTGACACTTTCGGCATGACCATCGCCATCAGTATCCTCAAGAATCTTGATTGTATCTCGCGGTTTTGATCCTTCATCAGCGGCGAACGGATATTCCAGTGAACTACTCACCCACAAACGCCCTCGCTCATCAAACGTAATATTCATCGGTTTGGCGATCTCTGGCTCAGAGGAAACCAATTGAATTTCGAAACCTTGCGGAAGGGTGAAGGTCTCTCCCTGCTGCTCAGGAGTTAGTGGTTCTGTAGTCCGAATATTTTCCTGAAAGCTGCTTGTTCCAGCGAGCAGCGTTTGATGACTCCACCGCAGCGGTGTTTGATGATCACTCTGCATAAAAATAAATGAACCCATTTTATTCCCGACGGCGATATCAATTTTTCCATCCTGATCGATGTCAGCGACGCTCACCTGCGTTCCGACCCCCGAACGGAGGTCAATCAAATGCGGCTCGAAGATCACCCTCTCTTTGTTGCGGATCGTCTTTAGCCAGAACAGCAGGGGCAACTGCTCAGCCCCGGGATCATTTCCACCATGGGCCCAATATCGCTTTCCGGTGATCACGTCTTGAATTCCATCACCATCCACATCAACAAGTTCTGCAGCATGCATTTGCGAAACGGAGAGACCAAACGGACTGTCAGATGGTTTGTTTGACATGATCGCCCGCGGCACAAAATCAATCCTGTCTCCCTGCCTGTTTTGCTCGAACCATTTCAGCCCAAAACCGTGGGCGTTCTGTGAACAGAGAACATCGTTGTCGCCATCACCATCGAAATCATAGGCAAAAACCTGAGCACCTCCGCTCTCAGCAAAGCGATACGGATGAAATTCAAAAAGTTCACCCGCTGACTTCTGCTGCCACCATCCGTTGGTTTCCAATAAATCAGCTTTCCCGTCACCATCGATATCCCCAATACCCATTCCATGTGTGAATCGCCCGTAATTCAGATTGGGTGTTATCGCGGTGAAATTGAACTCGACTTTCCCATTCGCTTGATGATGTTTGATGTAGCCATACGCGCCGCGGTGAATGCAAACAAGCTCAGGGATCTGGTCACCATCCACATCAAGAAACGCAGGAGATTCGTTACTGATGTCATCATGCACTTCATGCTTGACCCAGCTTACTTCTGACTCCAATGCATCACCGGGATGCTGAAACCAGAAAGCAGGATCACCAGGCATTCCGACCGCGAGAATATCGACAAAACCATCGTCGTTAAAATCGTACGTCCATGTAAAAAAGTGCTTTGAGTAACCTTTGATCGGCAGAGTATTTCCTGCTGCGTACCGCTGGCGTTCGCGAAAATCAGGTCCTCGGTACCAATAGGGCCCAGAGACAACATCAGCCTGACCATCTTTATCCAAGTCAGCTACTGCGATCCCTTCGGAATGAAACTCTTCCGTTAAGGTGAGCTTCTCAAACGCAACCTCTTCAGCGAATGCAAATCCGCCAAAGATGAAATACAGAAGAGAACTCAGTAGTGGAATTTTCATGCGTGAGCAAGCTTGCGTTACCGACCTAACGACCTACCTGAATCTGTTATTAGTTCGTTAAATTGTACCTCAAAGTGACGAACCAACAACGCTCGCTCCCGATGACCGGCACACGAACACTGGCACGTACCGAAGTGCTGTGCAGAGACAGTAATTCTGCGTCGCTGGGGCAACGGTTCGTCTGCATTCTCGTCTTCCAAAATGAGTGTGCCCCAGCTCATCCCCAACGCATAGCTCGGCAAAGCACTTGTTTCCGGACATTCTTGGGCCACGCAACTGGCGCCGAACATGCCTCGAGTGTACCGAAAATGATCAGCACGACAGCAACGGGAACGGTTCTTTTCATGGCAGCAAGGCAAATGCCAACGAGAAATGGCAACTCCTCGTGCCACCCTCCGAAATTTTTATCTGGAGTCCGCCGGCGACGCGCTGCAGTGGATCACGTAACGCGTCGGTTGATCGATCACCACCAATCCCACAAGTCAGGCGAAGTTAGAAGAAATGTTTTTTCCAATTGCCGCAATCGGGACGTGCCCTCAAGCAGGCGCAATTGGGGTCCGCATGCGTCCCCCTTTGCCAAAATCGATTTCATTTTCACGGACAGAACTGCCAACCATTTGATTCTGTATCTACTCGTTCTCAGCATCGGTTTGTGCCTAACCCCAATTGGCTCCGCCAGTTTGCTTTTGCAGAAAAGAGCGTCTTACTGGAATTCACAAATGGCCAATTCTAGAGCGCCATATTGCCACAACCTGCGTCGGCGGACTGCCTTGGCACTACTCGCATCAAAACCACTTAGCAAAACGTGGCCCCACAGTGCTTTGGCCAAGCAGCCTTTGCTAGCATCCTCGCGACGCCCGCAACCGACCTTGCCAATGAAGGAACTCGCTCACTAGAGTCCGGCAGACAATCCGCAATGGGAAGAGAAGACATGATCATCGTAGCGAGAAATTATGGGCAACTGGGTAATCGCCTGTTTCTTTACG
>CAXGRW010000345.1:0-5986 GCA_964012125.1 uncultured Rhodopirellula sp. | reverse complement strand
GCCGATACCATGCGTAATTGCCGCATATTTACGCCATAACAGGCACCAAAGCTTTGGCGACCGGCACACCGCAACCAAGAAAACGACCACTCAGATGGTGAATCGGACCGAAGAGAATTTCGTGGTGCGTTCGGTTTGTGCCGATTTGGAAAGATGGAGGGCTGGCAACGCAGTGAAAATCACCAGCTGACGACACTATAGCCCGCTGCCCCGAACAGCTCTGGTGAAAAGTTTTTCACCAGAAGCTGGCAACACTCGCCGCGGAAGTCGCCGACGATTTGGACTTAAAAGCCAGTCAACATCAATCAGCGCTCAGGGCATCTTCTGGGATCACCACGGTGCCCAGATCATTCATGCCCGGCTTGACGTCTACCTTGAATCGACTGCGACTCCACTCTTCAGATTTTCCGTTGATCTCCACTTCCTTGATACCACCAGCCTCGTGGTAAACGCGGAAAACAAGCTCCTCACCGGCTGGCAAACCTTTGATCGTTAGGTCACCGTTTTCGTCGCTGACTGCGGCGAAAGGATGATCCAAAACAACGACATAAGATTTCATCCAAGGATGAATGTTGCAGTCCACAGGAATCGGAGCGGGCTCATTTTCCTCGAGAGCGACGGTTTTTTCCTGACCTGCCGGGATGGTGAAGTTCTGCTGCTTGTTGTTGAAAAACCCAAGGTTAGCATTATGCCCAACCGAATCAGGATTGGTAACTTTAAGAGTGTCACCGGTTTGGGCAATGACGATGTGTGGCTCGAAACGGCAAGCGTCATTTGCCAATGTCAGCGTCTTGTTCGCAGCTGGAACGGCATCCAGCTTGGAGCCACCACGGCCGGTGTAAACGTAAACAACAACGTTCTTAACGCCCTTGTTTTTCGGATTCACCAACAATCGCTCGTTCATTAGTTTGGATTTTCCGCAGAACTGAACATCTTTGTTGACGTCGATGGCACTTGGGGCCGGTGCATCACCACCATATTCAAAGTGGATCTTAAGATCACCTGTCTCTGCCATTACTGGTTTGGAGGGAATCAGCAGCAACGCGACAGCGGATAGCATCAAAATCTTCAACGGTGTCTCTCCTCTGGAGGGATCAGATGGGCTTTACATTTGGACGGGTCGGTAATCAACCACGACTTCCAGTGTAACCGACGAAATCAGCGGCACACGCATCAAATCGCCAGTGGCGAAAATGAGCTTATGCAGTGGGTTTCCTTGCCGAAGAGGAAGAGTGGCGACCGAAAAGGCACTGAAAACCCTCGATCGCCACCCATTCAATTAGTCTTTCGCGAAGAAAGCGCTGCCCAAGTGGTGGGGTGGTGGGATGAGCAGCAGAACAACAATCCTCGGCAGGATGCTGAAAATTGTATTGCTTAGCGGAAGATTGTCTACCGCTACCAGACTTTAAGACGAATTTTAAAACCGCTCCCTCGGTTGGCCGGGTGTCGGCTGTCGAAGCATGGCGTCAGCCCTTAAATTGCTGCTTGTATTCGATTTGCATGCAAAAGTTGCCCGCTAAATTTAGGTAGTCGCGATGAAGGTTTTGGTGGTTGGAAATGGTGGACGTGAGCATGCCTTGGCGTGGAAACTTGGCCAAAGCCCAAAAGTGGACAAGGTATTTGTAGCGCCCGGCAATGCTGGAACGGCCGAGGACGCAGAAAACGTCGACTTGGCCGCAACGGATATCCCCGGTCTTATCCAATTCGCCAAGGAAAAGTCGATCGATCTCACGGTGATTGGGCCAGAAGCCCCGCTCGTCGCAGGACTCGCCGATGCCATGGATGCTGAGGGTCTGAAAGTGTTTGGGCCTTCGCAAGCGGCTGCAGAGCTAGAGGGGAGCAAAGTCTTCTGCAAAAACCTGCTTCATACCGCAAACATTCCAACGGCAAGCTACCAGACATTTAGAAACGGTGAAGATGCCGAGCGTTACATCAAGGATCGCTATGCCGAACCTAATGAACCGGTTCATGTCGTGGTCAAAGCCGACGGTCTGGCCGCAGGCAAAGGTGTGATTGTATGCGACACGCGTGAAGAAGCACTCGAAGCAATCGACAGGATCGCATCGCGACGTGAATTCGGCGAAGCCGGCAATGAACTGATCATTGAGGAAAAGTTGATCGGCCCGGAGGCAAGCGTTCTAGCCATCACAGATGGCGAAACGATCTTGACGTTACCAGCCGCCCAAGACCACAAGCCAGCCCACGATGGCGATACTGGTCCCAACACAGGTGGCATGGGAGCCTATTGCCCAACGCCTGTTGTAGATGAAGACTTGATGACGAAGATTGAAGCTGATGTCCTGGTACCAGTCGTTCATGCAATGAAACGTGCCCGCCGACCATTCAAGGGGATTCTCTACGCCGGTTTGATGCTCACCCCCGCTGGCCCAAAAGTTCTTGAGTTCAACGTCCGATTTGGTGACCCCGAATGCCAGCCGCTCTTAATGAGGCTTAAATCAGATTTGTTCGAGGTATTGGAAGCTGCCGCTGACGGTCGCTTAGGAGAAATTGGCCCACTGGAATGGGATGAGCGGCCCTGTACCTGCGTTGTGATGGCTAGCGAAGGCTACCCGGGCGATTATGACAAAGGCCGCGAAATCAGCGGGCTGGCCAACGCAGATGCACTGGAAGATGTCAAAGTCTTTCATGCGGGAACAGAGCTCAGCGAGGGTCAGGTCGTGACCAACGGTGGCCGTGTCCTCGGCGTCACCGCCATAGGAAACACTATCAGTCAGGCAAAGCTGAATGCCTATTCTGGCGTCAAAGAGATCCGTTGGCGTGGAGCTTGGTGCCGGAAAGACATCAGCGACAAAGCACTAGCGAGTAGCTAGCCTGCATCAAGCGTGATTGAAGACGCCGCGTTTCTGCTCAGGTACGTTTTTGCTTAAATACGTTGCAGCGAAAGAATACGACGATGGCCGTCGAGGTCCTTAATGAAACGCAGGTCACCGAACGCAGGATTTGCGAGAGCTAACGCTTGACAGGCATCAGCAATCATCGGGCTCAGCTCGATGATCAAACGCCCGCCAATGTTCAGTCTATCCGGAGCTTGCTCGAGCAACCTTGCGATCACCTCTGTACCATCAGGACCCGAAACCAAAGCTCCCTGAGGTTCAAAGTCTCTCACCGTAGGTGACAACTCTTTGTATTCCGCCTCACTGACATAGGGTGGATTGCTACAAATCACGTCAAAACATTCTGGTTGTTCTACTGCCGATAACAGATCACTCTGCATGAACTCAATACGATCGGCCACCTCCAGTTTCTGTGCATTCCATGCCGCAATTTTCAACGCGGCCTCACTGATGTCCACCGCTGTCACTACCGCGTTCGCACAACTTTGGGCGACACTAATGGCGATGACTCCAGACCCGGTTCCCACATCAATGACTTGGAGGGGGCGATCCAATGAAAACTGCTTGGCGCAGTCAAGAGTTTCGACGACGAGGTGTTCCGTTTCTGGTCGTGGAATCAGCGTAGCATCACTGACTCGAAATCGGGAGGAATAGAATTCCCTATAACCGACCAATTGTGCGACCGGCATGCCCTCTCCTCGGCGTCGCACCATCTCACGAAAAGCTACGCGTTGCTCCTCGCCCGGTTCCTCGGCAAAAGCGGTGTAGAGTTCGATTCTTTCACACTCACGAGCATGGGCAAGCAGGACCTCAGCATCAAGACGTGGCGATTCACTTCCTTTGCGTTTAAAAAATTCAGTTGTCCAATCCAGTAAACGCAGCACGGTCCAGGGCTGGTCTTGACTCTCGGACATTTTCTTTCCCTCATTCAAACGTACAGCGGGGGGTCGCTTTTGACTTTTGAAGAGCAACTCCGTTTCAGGTAGCCAGCTTGTTCAGTCGATCATGTCACCGCGAAGTTGATCACGGTCATACTCAATCAAAGCATCGGTTACCGGTGTAAGATCGCCGGCAATTACCTGATCCAACTTATAAAGCGTCAGGTTGATTCTGTGGTCCGTCAAACGATTTTGAGGAAAATTATAAGTGCGAATTCGCTGGCTACGATCGCCCGATCCAATCAAACCTTTTCTTTGCTCTGCCTGCTTGGCAGCCTCTTCCTCACGTTTCTTTTCATAGATCCTGGCTTTCAGGACACGTAAGGCTTTGGCCAAATTTTTGTGCTGACTCTTCTCGTCCTGACACTGCACAACGATCCCGGTTTCGTGGTGAGTCAGGCGGATCGCGGACTCTGTTTTATTGACGTGCTGTCCGCCCGGACCTGAAGCACCAAATTTATCAACACGGTAGTCATCCGACTTCAACTCGACTTCGACATCCTCAGGTTCCGGCATCACTGCAACCGTTGCCGCGGAGGTATGAACCCTTCCCTGCGTCTCCGTTTCTGGCACGCGTTGCACACGATGCCCGCCAGACTCGTACTGCAAATCACGATAGACCCCCTCACCCTCGAGAGTCAGAGTGACTTCCTTGAAACCACCCATTTCGGTTGCACTCGCATCCATCACCTCTGTTTTCCACCCGCGTTGCTCAGCGTAGCGGCGATACATTTCGTACAAATCACGAGCGAATAGTGCCGCCTCGTCACCCCCGGTTCCGGCACGTACCTCCATGACACAGCGTGTTCGGTGACTGTCATCACCTCCTACTGTGAGTGAAAGCAAATCTTCCCAGATTTCTTCTCTCTGACCGCGCAAAGTTTCCATTTCACCTTCGGCCATTTCGCGTTCTTCAGCATCCTCTGCTGCTTCGGCCATTTCTTTGCAGTCATGAATCTCGTCGGTAAGCCGCTTGAATTCACGATACTTATTAGCAAGCTTGGCCAACCCACCATGCTCACGTGCGGTAGCACTCATCCTCGCGCCGTTCCCTAAAACTTCAGGGTCGGACATATCACGCTCCAACTGCTCAAAGCGAGACAGTTTGTCTTCCAACGTGTCGCGTATTGATCCACTCATGGTGTTTTTTTCATGCGGTAGAGAGCGCTTGTGATCACATAAGCCTCGATTTCGAGACCTCCGATACCGATCCGCCATCCACTTGGTAAATCGATCATGGATTTTGACCACACACTTCGAATACTTCTAAAAAAACAGCCGCGACGGTCGCTGTTGCGATACCCGCGCGGCTGTGATCGTGCTTCGTGCCAATAGCAGTAAGTTACTTCTTGCCCTTGGAGGCAAGACTGCCGTAAGTACCTGCTGCAAACTTCTTCTGGAACTTATCAATACGTCCAGCCGTATCAACGTACTTCAGCTTTCCGGTGTAGAAAGGGTGACATTCATTACAAATGTCGATCTTCAACTCGGACCGAACGCTGCGAGTCTGGAAACTGCTGCCGCAACCGCAGGTAACAGTCGTGTCTTGGTAATTTGGATGAATGCCGTCTTTCATGGCGTCTTTCAGATGGTTTGAGGTAGTTGGCGCTGGCTTTCGTACAGAGCCAATGAGCCCCGCATCGTACGGTAAACACCCTATTTTGTTCAAGGCCTTTGAGGCGGAAAGCAGAATTCAGCCCCACGATTTGCCGCAATCGCCTGCTACGCTGCCCCATTTGTGGGCCAAGGATACTTGTCCTGCCTGCTCTCTGACCCCCCATCAGGCGAAATGAAGTGAAATGGGTACGCCTTCAAAAAAGACACGGCTGAGAATGTCGGGGTTTCGGCACAACGAGCCGGAATGGCCCTCCCAATGACTTTCAGATCGCTGAATTCTGCCAATTCAACTCATCAGCTGCAGGATGGCAACCACGCCGCGAGTGATTCACTCGCCTGTTTACTTGTCTTCTAAGGTCTGAATTCCAGCCTGCTGCACGCCTAATTCTGCACAGCTCGATTGGCCGAGATTACTCTCTAGACGCTAGCGATCCGAATCTCTCGAACTGGTTGCATCGCTCGAAGCGTCTGTGTCCCTCAAAGAGTGTGCGGAATCACCGGCTTGGGCAGAATTGTCTATTTCACCAACTCGTGCAGGTTTACTCTCGGGCATGAGCACTGCGGCTAGAAAATCAC
>CAXGRW010000344.1:0-5988 GCA_964012125.1 uncultured Rhodopirellula sp. | reverse complement strand
GGTATCCTGAGGATCCAAGTTGGCAATTTGAAGATTGAGAAGGCTTCGCCCGACGGCTGGCTCAGCCACTTGCGGAAACCGAACTCAATTGTCGGATTTGGTCTTGCGAATTGTTTGAGAAGGGTCATGCCAAGATCCCCTGCAAATCCTGAACGCACAGTTGTCCCTGCAGGAACGCTCGAATTTGTGGATCGGTTGAGCGAGGTGTCGGCTGCGACAATTTCTGTTCTGACAAAACGTTAGGCAGGATCTGTGACAGCACTGTTAGAGGTGGTGGTCGTTGTTTTCACCCTAGCAGTAGACTGTAAAAGTAGAAATCGAGGGATGCTTGACAGTGAAATAGCTTTTAGTTGTAGTCGCTGCTTCGAGTGCATGATCGAGCGTTGTTGCAAGTCTTGCATGACAGATTTATCTGGTCGTTTACTCATGCACACCGACACAAAATCGCTGACAGAAGGCATGTGTTCGTTCATAGATGATACGCAGATGAGGTAGAGGATCGCCCGCTTGGGCTTCGTTCTGGCGGAGCGTTTCAGCGAGGCAGCATTCGTCTCGAATGATGAATCGCTTTTGCAACGAGGTCTTTCTTGGCAAGGAGCGATTGCTGCAATGACATAAGGTCAGATGGGACACGCGGAAAAGCCGATTTTGTCACACTGATTAAGCAAGCACGCTTGAAACATACATGGCTGGGACTGCATCTCCGCGAGTAGGTTGCACGATTCGAGAACCAGCAGACGTCCGCGGGCGGCATCGGATTATTCAATGGAACGCTTCGCGATAGTTGCTAAAGCGTGTAATCTTTTTTAGCTTCCAAGAAGCTTGCTCGGTGATCAATCGCTACCCACTTTGATACAACCATCACCAGTTGATTCAATGATCAAACACCTGCCGACTATGTAGCTGGCTGTATCATTCGGGCTTCGGCTACACCTCAGCCTCCAGAACGTAGATTCATTGCAAGGCCCATTTCCTCTGAGTGAAATTGACGCAAATATTGGAAGTTAGCCAGAAGTCAAAACGGGTAAATCAAGTGCAGGCTTTGCGTTTTGTTACTTAAATATCGTGTTTACAGAAAGATTCAGCTGGAATATTTAATTCTCGTCAGATGCTGAGGACGATAGACAGGAGGTACGAAAAGGACTTCCGCGACCCCATCTGGTAACAGGCCTTGGCCTCAACAACCGGTATGGGCGATTACTTTTATCTGAATAAACTCATCATGGCTCAAGCTAGATTTCGAACCACATTGGTGTTGCTGATGCTTGGTGTTTTTCAGATTCAGGAAGCACAATCGCAGAACACGAGAAATTCACCCGAAGAGATCGTTTCAGCAAGATTGATGACGGAAGCCGAACGTATCGCGATCGGTCGTTCTTTGGATGATTTCACACAGCAAGTTCTCCCGACGACTGTCAAAGAAGCACAGGCGAAGGGCTGGGACTCGAACTTTGTGCTGGCTATCTTTGAACACACGCTCAAGCAGTCAATTCAGTCGCACTCAGGGTCAACTGAGTACCCACGATTCGTGGATGCGGTTGACTCGTTTACTCGGTCCCTCAGAAAAGATGTGACTCAGGTTCCAACAGAGTCCGCTCGCAGAACGTTATTGGTTGCTTCCGATGGCCTACTGTTGAACCGAGTCAAGGATTCGGTCGTTGAGGAGATTATGCGTAGTGCGACGGCATCTGAAGACGCTAGTCGTAACGGCAAGGCTACGCCAGCACGTGCTGCACTCCGGCCGGTACGCGTCCGGGGCACTGCTGCATCCAACTTGTCCGGTAGAAAACCCGAGCAGGCGTTAGCTGGTTGGCGGGAAACTGCACGAGTTAGGGCAGTCAGTCAGCGTGACCCACTTGAGATGCCAAGTCCCGCCGATGCGGTACCAGGGGTTGGTGGCCTGCCTTCACCTGGGCCCCGTGTGTTCAATCGAGGTGGGGAGTTTCCTGCACTCCAGCTTTCATCGCCGACCGCTAGCGACGGGCTGCCACCAATCGATTCCGCAACCGCTGACGATGTGCAAGTGACAGAGCCAAATTACGATGGCTTTTCTGTCAGTCCTCAGGCTGCCGGGCTTACCGCTGGTCAACCCGTTGCTGGCAGCATTCCAGAGCCTTCGGCAGAAATGTTGCCCCAACCTACGTCTTTATCTGACGGTATGAACAGCATGCCGTCTGCGGCACCTGTGGTGCTCGAAGGAAATGCGGTACCACAGTATGTGCCGACGCACGATCTGAGTTCGGCATACGGTCCCATATGCGACGGCAGTCCCATGTGCGACGGCAATCCCGTACCGCGCAGCCGAACCCTCGAGAGTCTTTGTGATAAAATCTGTCATCCGCCGGCGGCATATCCGTTGATTGATAAGGGGTCGCTTCTCGGGGAGTATCATGCTCGCACCTCGAGCCATTCAGATCTTTCAAACCCTAAGCTGTTTGTAGAACAGGAAGGCCCTTCTACTGATTATCGTGCTTGGTGGCACGATGCTGTGACTCAACCTTTTCAGGGGAATGGTAGCGGTGGAATTCCCGTTGACGTGGAATCGTTAGTCCTTTCTTCGATGCAGCACTCGCCGCAAATAGCTGCGATACAGATTGACCCAGCAGTCCGAGAAACGAAGATTTGTGAGGAGGATGCCGAATTCGACTGGATCGCATTCGTAGAAGGGACCTACGATCATATCAGCGAGCCTTGGGTTTGGAACAACAACGTCATCATCGGTGGAACTCCAGTAGCGCCACAGGGAAATCAAACTCGCCTCAAAGGAGACCAGTTCAACGCCAAAGCTGGGCTCAAGCGGGCATTGCGCTCGGGAGGCAGTGTTGAGGTCTTTCAAGAGTTTGATTCTCTCTCCAACAATCAACCGTTTCTCTTCCCTAACCCAGCCAATACGGCATGGTTCGAGGTGAATGTAAACAAGCCACTCCTGAGGGGGAATGGTGAAGCGGTCAATCAGAGTCGTATTGTCATTGCCCAATTGAACCGGGATATCAGCCATAGTGAAGCTGTAAGTGGTATCGAAGAGCACATCGTCAGCGTCCATGAGGCCTATTGGCTTCTGTACCTTCAACGTGCAAGCCTGATCCAGAAACTCAAAGCACTCGAGAAGAGCGGCGAGATTCTGAACATCGTTCAGGCGAGGCAGGATGTCGACGCGACTAGGGGACAACTCATGCGAACCCGTTCCGTCGTGGCTAAGCGGCGGTCCGAAATACCTCGACTAGGGGGCGCAGTTCGAAACGCGCAGGCTAGCTTGCGGCTTCTTGTCAATTCTCCTGAGCTGAAGAATAGTTTGGATACGGAATTGCTTCCGCTGAGCGTGCCGAACAACAACGCTTTGCCAGTGTCGTTACAAGCGTCTTTTCAGACAGCTCTCACCAGCCGACCAGACATTTCTGCTGCGATGAAGCAGATTCATCGTACCAGCATTGAATTGGAGGTGTCCAAGAACGAATTGCTGCCACGATTTGACCTCGATTTATACATGTACACCGCTGGGCTCCAGAGAGATCGCTCTGCGTTTGGAGACATGTTCTACCATGGCCCTGGTGTCGGAGCAGGGCTTGTGTACGAGATACCTATCGGGAACCGCAGGGCACGTTCTATCAAGCAGCAAAGAGAGTTGTTGTTGACGAAAGCCTTCAAAGAATTCGAGCTCATTGTCGAATCGGGTCTAGTGGAGACTGAACAGGCAGTGAACGATGTTAAAGCATGCTACTCCGAAATGATCGGGGCCTACAACTCGATGATTCAGGCCCGACAGGAAATTGTATTCGCCGAGGCTCGCTGGCGGGATGTCGCCAATGATGGTGGGGGATCACTGCAGTCCTTGGATGCACTCTTCGACTCTCAGGACCGGATGGCTGATGAGGAGTTTTCCTTTGTCGAAGCCCAAGTCAAGTATGAGCTCGCTGTTGTCGGGCTCAAACGCTCCCTTGGGACTCTAATCTACGAACCAGTCAAATGATCATCACCCACTTGTCTCACTAAGTTGAGAAAGAGGTTCAGGGCTGGTAATTCGGCTGTATTCTGAAGGCTAAGACTGAGGAATACAGTCGGCCGCGTAGGCGGCAGGGGTTTGATAAGCCAATGAACTGTGGAGACGGTGGTGGTTGTAGTCGAGTCGCCAGCGCTGTTGTTTTCGCGGGACTTGCACATGCTCTCGCTTCCAAGGTCGCTGGAGGCGTTTCTCGTTCACAGCCGAAGCTCGCTGCGTCAGTAAGCGATAAATGCAATGCGTCTGGATCCAAAACTAGGACGTTTACGAGCCAGTAAACGCATCTCGTGCACTAAACCCGCTTCATCGTCTGCCCGTCACGACTTATATTGCTGGGTGTTGCGTGGTTGACCGAGAACGCGGCAGGCCCGAAGCTCAGAGATCTTCTCTGGCCCCAAACGGCTACGCACGTCGGATCCACCACGTCGATGATGTTCAGGGCTTACCAGTTTCCCATGGCGAACTCCTTGAGGATCTCCCTATCGAGAGCCTGCCCAGCAACCATCTTCGTTAGCTGTGGCTTCTCTTTCTCCAAAGCCTTCAGCTGCTTGGCCATCTCCAGCTTCATGACCCGCTCCCGAAAACTGATCCAAGCAAAGTGAGGAAGTCTTCATGACACGCAAATCGCATTTTGGGGAGCGCTCCATCCGCAAGTGACCTGTCTGGCAGGTGACATTGATTTAGCTTTTTGTGAGCATTCAAGATCCGGTAAGGCCCATTTCATGTGGGTTCGATTTCCACCTCCGGTACTGAACAAACAACGCCGTATTTGGATTCATCCAGAATCAGCGTTTTCTTGCAAATGTGCGGGACAGCGAACGCCAAGCAGCAAAAAATTTGACGCGGTTACGGGGTTTGGATCTCTGGCCGTCTGTCTTCCTGCAAGGCTCGGGCTTTAGATCTACCTTGTTGCATCGCACAACCTATGAATTGATCGAGGACAACGGATCTGTCGATTGAAGCCGGCTACGACAGTCTGTTCCAGATGAACTTGTTCTTTTGCATTCTCGATGAGGCTTGCTTGCCCCACAGAACAGCCAAGGTAGTCTCTTTGCGAATGCTGCTCTCGATGTCTTGAATGCGGATTCTTTAGTGACCTCGTGTGGTGAGTCTTCTCGTGGCAGAGATGCCAAGAAAACCACCGCCAATGAACCCGATGCTATAGCAGAGAATGACGACAATTTCATCCGAGTATAACAAGCCAGCAAGAGCACCAAGAAGTCCTCCAAGTAAACAACCCAAACCAAATCCACACACTTCCTTGATTCTGGAACGAAGCGGCTTTTTATTGTTCATCAGCTTTTCAATAGCTCTCGCTGCGATTCAGCTTCGGTTTTCAGAGAATACATTTTATGTCGGCCGATGTCGCATTGGATTTTAGTGTCGACTGCTGCAAACGGCTTAAACAGTATCATTTGCGATCACTCTGCGGCAGGTTCTCTTTGATGACCGAGACAACTTGATCTGCCAGTTTATTCGATCCTTCCGCTGTGTAATGAACATTGGCCGGACGTGTTGGGACCTCTTTATTCGATAACTGCCAAAGTGGATTGGTTTTGATCTCGCCCAGTTCCTTCATCACTTTGGCCGCAACCTCATTGTACTTCTTACTATCTCCAACAACGCGTCCCTTCGCTCCTTCTGGTACGGGAGTTGTCTCACACCAGATCACAACAGCACCGGTCTTTTTGAGTTTCTCGGCAATGGTCTTCAGGTTGGATTCGTATTCTGCCGGGGGGACTTGTTGATGGGACTTTGAACCCTTCGGGTCTGCCAGGTTCTCGTTGTTGGGGCCCATGTATTTCAGGTCGTGTAGTCCATGATTGAAATGAATGACGCTCCATTTCCGATCCCCCAACCAATTGTCCAGCTCTGCGACGCCTTTGGTGGTTGGACCGCAATTTGTTTTAGGACGAAATACGTTGGCTGCTCCGGTCATCTTTTTGCGAACTGGCATCGTGTAGCCAATCGAAATGGAGTCACCAATCAGC
>CAXGRW010000343.1:0-5989 GCA_964012125.1 uncultured Rhodopirellula sp. | reverse complement strand
TTGCGTTAAGTAAACTCTTTCGCAGCCGCGGCTAGTTCTCAGCGTGTCTCTACCATTGCAAAACCCGCCCACCTCGGCTGAATCGGGTAAGATCTACGTCGATGGCACTGTTCATCTTGCCTGCCATCTCTCACCTGCCAGCCCCAGCCAAAGAGCCAGCATCATGCATGCCCATCGTTCAGCGGTCCTCATCACGCTATTTTCCAGCAGCCTGCTATTTTCGATCAGCTCGCTCGTTGCTCAAGACACAAAGAAAAGTGCCCCGACACTGTGCCAAGGTAATTATCACTCGGAAGCAGACGCTGTCGCGCAGTTGGCACGAATGGCAAGCACCTATTCCACTCTTGAACAATGGCAGGACCGTTCAGCAGCGATTCGTCAACAGATCCTTACTGGCGCGAAGCTGATGCCGTTGCCCGCCCGGACGCCACTGAATGCAATCATCCACAAGAAGCGGGACTACGACGGGTATTCGGTAGAGTCAGCTGCATTTGAAGCACGACCAGGTTTCTATGTGTATGGAAATTTATATCGTCCGCTCGGCAAGAAAGGTCCGTTTCCTGCGATCCTGTGCCCTCATGGCCATGCAACCGGTCCTGCAGGTGGGCGACTGCGGCCCGACCAGCAAAATCGTTGCGCTACCCTGGCTCGAATGGGGGCAGTGGTATTCTCTTATGACATGATTGGTTTCGGCGAATCTTTGCACCACGGATGGAACCACAAACACAATCAGGCTCTCACCCTACAAACTTGGGGAAGCATCCGTGCAATTGATTTCGTTCAGGCTCTTGACGATGTCGATGACAATCGAATCGGAGTTACCGGATGCTCTGGGGGAGGAACGCAAACATTCCTCCTAACAGCTGTTGATGATCGGGTCACCGCATCAGTCCCCGTTGTAATGGTATCGGCACATTTCTTCGGTGGCTGCCATTGCGAAAGCGGCATGCCGATCCACAAAACAGCAGAACTCGAAACCAACAATGCTGAAATTGCTGCGCTTGCCGCACCGCGGCCGCAGCTACTCGTCTCAGTGGGTGGTGACTGGACAAAAAACACACCCGTTGTTGAATACCCGTACATCCGCAATATCTACACACTTCATGGGAAACAGGCGAATGTCGAAAACGTCCATTACCCAGGACGCAAACACGGCTACCAATACCTGAAAAGACAGGCGATGTACCCCTTCATGGTCAAACACTTGAAACTTGATCCTTCAGGTGTCTTCGATGACACCAGTGAACTCTACGACGAAACGGCGACTACCATCGAAACACCAGAGCAGATGTACGTGTTTGATGAATTACGCCCCTACCCGGCAAACGCTCTGAAGCCAGGAAGCCCAATCTCCCTCGAGTGAGCTTCCCCACCGTCATTGAGCAAGCCCTGCAGCTACCAATTTTAAATTGTGTTCATCGAATCTTTGCCCGAATGACCACTTAGCGATTTTTGCACGGATCACCACACCTCGTTGTCCCAACCACACCCTGCAATCCCAACCAGACCTCATGCTATCCCGACGCTTAATCACGAAGCTCCTCACTCTCTCAGCCATGCTGGCAGTTGACTCTGGATACAGCTTCGCACAGCAATCCAAAGATCCGGCTGGCCTTGCTGTCCGTGTGATGAGTTTCAATATCCGCAACGGGCGAGCCAATGATGGTGATAACAGTTGGAAGAATCGCAAAGAATTTGCTGCGGACGTGATCCGGGACGCGAAACTCGATGTGGTAGGTTTGCAGGAAGCGTTCCGATTCCAGCTGGATGATTTGCGTAAACAGCTACCCGCTTTCAAGGAAGTCGGAGAAGGGCGAGATGGCGGCAAGCAAGGCGAATACTCCGCGATCCTTTATCGTGGCGACCGCTTCACCGCATTGGAAACTGGGACGTTTTGGTTGTCAGACACGCCCAAGGTAAAGTCCCGGAACTGGGGCAACCGTTACTTGAGAATTTGTACTTGGGTTCGACTGAAGGAGAAAAACACAAGCCAATGCTTCTATGTTTACAACACGCATTTCGACCATCAATCCCAGAACGCTCGCCTGAAATCAGCACAACTGATTGCTCAACGCATCAACGACCGCTCGCACAAGAACCCATTTCTTCTCACGGGTGACTTCAATGCTGATGAAGATAACCCGGTAATACGGTACATCAAAGATAAAGAGCCGACTTTACCCAACAGCCCAATCGCTCTTGTGGATACCTTTCGAAGAATTCACCCTGACGCAACGTCAGTAGGCACAGGCGGCGGGTTTGAAGGCCGTGCTGACGGCAAAAAAATCGATTATGTATTTGTTCAACCTGATACAGAAGTGGTTAGCGCCAAGATCATCCGAACGGAACGGGATGGGCGTTATCCATCGGATCATTCCCCTGTCAGCGCCGAGGTTCGCCTGCACACAAAATGACCCTTCAACAGCACGCCAATGTCGGACCTGGAATGCTCGCTGTGCAATTCATGATCCTGTTCAATGCCTAACGACGGCATCCAATCGAGCGATGAATCAAAGCCCGAATTCTTGAAGTTGTATGGTTTGAAAAATCATATCTGCACGGGATGATTCGTACAGGATACCAAGGGTCTTGTCATCCACCATGACCAATGAACTGTAGGCTCCGCCGTCCTCATCCAGGAGAATTTTTCTGGTCCAGGTTTCCCCATCATCAAGACTCATTTGGACCGTCATTCGTTTTCGCTTCGACTTGGTTCGCGGATTGGAGAAAAACAGAACGCTGCGTCCATCGGCAAGCTGATGGGATAGTAGGCTTGCCATGCACACTGGTTCGGGGAGACTACCGTGATCCGAAGAATGGATTTGCCATGATGCCCCCAGATCGCCAGTGACGCTAACAGCGCGACCATTTGTGTCGCCCTTATCCTTTCGATTTCGGTTGTCACGGATATTCAACATCAAACGACCATCAGACAGTTCGGCCACAGCACATTCGCTGGTATCAGACCGTGCCGCTGCGGAAATCGTCCACGACTTACCGTGATCCCCGCTCCACATCAGGTTTGAAAAAGGCACCCCTTTTTCATCGCGCCCTTGAGTTGGCATCACCAACGTTCCATCCCTCAGTGTGATTCCATTTCCGGGAGCAGGCGCAAACAGATACCACGCGGGATCCTTAAGTTTCGCAGTCCAATTTTCTGGCTCGCTCCAACTCTTCCCGTCATCATTAGACTTCACCATCATGAACTGTGACGATTGACTCAGTTTCAAACCGGGCTCGGACCCGCGATCTCGCCATTGGTGGGTGCCGGGCTTTCCATGAGTCCAGACAGCACTGACAATCACCTCACCTGTTTTCTTGTCCACAAGAATATTGGCATCGGAACACCCATTCAGGTCCTCTGCCAGACCATTAAACGTTCCCATGTCCATGATCGGGCGAGGCTTCTCCCATGTTTTCCCTCCATCTGTCGAGCGTGACAGACCGATGTCCATGTGCCCCTGCAGATCTCGACGACTGCGATATCGCATATCGTAAACCGCCAGCAGTGTCCCATCGTTGGTGACTGCGATCGCGGGTATCCGAAAAGTATGACAATCGTCATCGCCCTGGCGATGGATCACCACAAAAGGCCGGTCATCCTGCGCAATGACAGAGGATGCAATCAACCAGAAAACCAGCAACACTGGAACAAGCTTCATTATTCTTTCTCGGAAAAATCGTGGGGATCGTACTTGAACTTGCATCCCAATCTGGTCACGCCACAACACACCAAAAATTCGATGGTGGAATATGCGTGTGTGAATTGTGCCTGACGCAGTCCGTCGTTCTTCATATTTTCGTACGGTAGATTCTATCCCAAAAGCTTTCCTTCGCAGCATGGCTTCAGACGCGGATTTTTCGGAAACTCGAACAGTCACTGAACGAAATTAAAAAAGCGGCTAGAATAAGCATTGGGTGGTGCCCAAATCTTACGCATTTTGCCTACCCAAACCAGCAAGTGGAACTGCAACGGAGGATGAATTGCGTTCCGCCTTACCGTGTTCCCGTTGATAAAAGACAAGCCCCCTGAACTCAGTGACTCCAATGCCCATAACGTTCGCACGCAATCTATTCACCACATCATTGCTGCTGACAGCGATCTTCGGCATCTCACAAATCACCAGGGCTGCACAACCTGCCACCAACCCAGTCGCGTCAAAACAACGGCCAAACATTCTTATCTTGATGACTGACGACATGAGTCGGCGTTGCGTGATGGCTACCGGGGGAAGTCAAGCCATCACACCGAACATTGACTCATTGGCTCGTCGCGGGACCGTGATGCAAAATACCGTTCATCAAGGAGGCTTCAGTGGAGCAATCTGCACCTGCAGTCGAGCGATGATTTTGACCGGCCGCCCTCTTTGGTCCGTCACGCCCGACCGACTTTCGTACGCAGGACCAGCAAATCTGAATACTGCAGACAAACTGTTTCCAGAACAATTTCGTGAAGAGGGCTGGCAGACGTTTGGAACAGGGAAATGGCACAACGGGAATGCGGCACTGCTCAGATCATTCGACCATGCCGAAGCGATTACCGGTGGCATGCTTCCTTTCAATAAGCGTGATCGCGGGGGGGCCAAGGACAATGCAATCGAAATCGGAATGATGAACCCCACTTGCCAACGAATTGCGGGGCCCGGAAAGGTCGAGAAGCATCAAACCAACGGGTGGAGCACCGACGTTTTTTATGACGCGGCTGAAAACTTTCTCGACTCAACCTGGGATCAAAAGAAACCATTCATGATGTACGTCTCAACGAATGCTCCGCATGATCCACGGCACGTTCCCGATGACGTACTCGCTCGCTTCAAGAATGTTTACGAGCCACCAAATTACCAGTCAATTCATCCCTTCGATAATGGCGACATGCTTGTGAGGGACGAGATGGTTTACAAGCCGCCCCATAGTCCTGAAACAGTGCGTCGTGAGCGTGCCATCTATTTGGCGATGTGCGCACAAATTGATGATCGTATTGGCCAACTGCTCAACAAACTCGATGCAATGGGGCAGTTGAAGAACACACTCATTTTGTTCACGGCCGACCACGGCCTTTCCGTCGGCGAGCATGGTTTGATGGGAAAGCAGAATCTTTACGATGGATCATGGCGTGTGCCAATGATCCTCGCCGGTCCGGGTGTGCCGTCAGGAAAATCCCGCGAAGGCTTTGCCTATCTGCATGGGATCTATCCTACCCTTGCTAAATTGGCAGGGATTGAGGCCCCCGCCTACACTCAACAATTTGGCTTTCACGACGTGATCCAAGGCAAAGCCACTGGGCAACCACAGCTATTTGGGGCGTACATGCCCAATGTAAAAGTCCCCAATGGTGTACGCGCCGTTCGTAAGAAAAACCATAAACTGCTGTACTACACGCACAGCGGTCGCCGGCAACTATTCAACCTGAAAGAGGATCCGTGGGAAACCAACGACTTGATCGGTGACCCCAAACACCAAAAGACAGCCGAGCAATTAATGGCTGCCTTAGAAAACTGGATGGAAAAAAGCGGGGATCCTCTGGGCCGCGAATAACACCAACACCTGCAAGTCAAAGGCCCAAAAGCTTTGGAATCACGCAGATCACGAGGCCTCCCAACCCACAGGCGATTCCAACGACTCGCATCGCGGCACCGGAGTTATAGCCGGGTGCGATTTCCTGCGGATCTGCTTTCCATAGCCTGCCCCACCCGCGATAAACCGACCAAACTGCCTTGGGGAACGCAAAATGGAAAAAGCCAATCAACGCCAAGGGACCGCCAATACCAAGGCATAATCCCCAACCCACAATTGACACAAACGTGTCCATGAATCACTCCATTCCAACAAACAAGACTTCAGGGAACAAGACTTCAGGGAACTCATTCCCACTATAGACTCAGGCTTAAATAATATAATCTCGGGCGCGCGACGTTGAATTTAACAAGATCAAGACTTCTGCCCCCAAGTTTCTAACCGCCCAAACTTTCCGCAGCGGCCCAGTTTGGCT
>CAXGRW010000342.1:0-5995 GCA_964012125.1 uncultured Rhodopirellula sp. | reverse complement strand
CTGATTAGCTCGCACTCATCCTCGCCACTTACTGGAAAACCTGAAATGCAACGTCTGACCGTATTACTTTTGACTGCTATCGCGATCGTCACACTCACGACGAGTGTTAACGCAGAAGAAAAGCTCAAAGCACTTATCATTGATGGTCAAAATAATCATGGTGCGTGGCCAAAAACAACGGCCATGATGAAAAAGTACCTAGAAGAATCAGGACGCTTCACGGTTGATGTGGAACGCACACAATTCACATGGAAAGGAGGCGACCTTCTGGAGGTGTTCCCTCTCAAAGACGGGAAGTCATACCAAGACCTGCCCAAGCCCAAGCCGGACCCGGACTTTCAACCAAAATTCGATGACTACGATGTCGTGATCAATAACTTTGGATGGAATGCAGCACCTTGGCCTGATGCCACGAATCAGGCGTTCGACGAGTTCGTGCGGAACGGTGGGGGCTTGGTAATCGTTCACGCAGCAGACAACTCATTTGGTGACTGGCCAGCGTATAACAAGATGATTGGCCTCGGTGGCTGGGGTGGACGGAATGAGAAAACAGGGCCCTACGTTTACATCGATGATGCCGGAAAAACAGTCCGCGACACTACGCCTGGCAATGGTGGCTCACATGGCCCGCAGCACGAATTCAAAATTGTCATACGAAATCCAGAGCATCCCATCACCAAAGGGCTGCCACGAACGTGGCTTCATACCAAAGACGAACTCTATCAACAGCTTCGTGGCCCTGCGGACAACATGACGATCTTGGCGACCGCTTTTGCCGACAAGAACTTCAAAGGCACAGGTCGCAACGAACCGATGATGATGACAATCGACTACGGTAAAGGCCGTGTTTACCACACGCCAATGGGGCACGCCGACTACTCAGTTCAATGCGTTGGCTTCATCACAACTTTATTGCGGGGTGCCGAGTGGGCCGCAACAGGAAACGTCACGCTGACCAACGTACCCAATGATTTCCCGACCGGTCAAAAAACCAGCACGCGTGATTTTAAATGAACGAGCACCGCGGATACGCTGGGTGATCTGACCACACAGACGCTGCGTTAGCAAAAAGCAGTGTCAATTCACCCTTAACTGCTGATGTAACTGCGCCAACGCATCTGTCAGGATGATGCTCCGCACAACTCCGAAGACCAACTATCGCTGCCGCACGTTGACAAACGGTGGACGCCAACTCGGCGCCAAGGTTGCATCATCAACACTCACCCCAGCTTCGACCTCACCGCGGTGGTTCAGGAGCGGGTGATCTGGCATTGTCTCCAACGCAGCAAGTGGAATGAACCGCACTCGCCCGTCCTCGTAAAGTACGTTGATACCGGTTCCGTCGTGCCCCACAACCTTCCCGTGCTGGCTCGTCCCTGTGGTGCCCGATAGGGGTGCATCTGACATGATGGCGAACGATGCTCGTGCCTCAAAGCGTGGCGACTTCAGCCGATCTTCCTCCATGACACCGAGGTTGTAGGCATATTGCCCGCCAGCATACTGCTGAATTTGCTTCAGACGATCAACCGGAGCGTCATGAAGATCATCCAGCGAAGGCACACTGGTCAAGTCTATCAGAGCAGCCTCCATCCTCGGGGGCTGATCGAGAGATGGACACCATCGCAAATCCGGGTCGGTCAGCAAACCTGACTCATTCAGACGGATCATGAACACACCCGCAAAGGCTTCCCGCCCCACCTCAGCCACCGCTGGCATTCTTTCCTGTGGACAGTGGCTCACGTACTGCGTGATCGCAGTGCCGAACTGTCGCAAGTTGTCTTGGCATGCCGTCTTTCGAGCTTCCAATCGTCCTGCAGCCAGAGCGGGAATGATGACGGTCAACATGACGACTGCGGCAGCCGCTGCACCCAACCAATCTGTCCAACCGTATCCGCGACCGCGGACGTTATCAATGCTGGGCTCAAGCTTCGGTAGATCCACGAGGTCGTGACTGCCGGACTCCGGCAGTTCCGCCTTTTCCCCGACCCCAAGAAGGGTCTGATCTCGCCCGATGCTATCGGGTGACGGCATTGGAGGCAGGGCTGCGAGTGTCTTCGCAACAAGGTCCTGAGGAGGTGGCTTAGGCGGTTCGTAAGACTCTTCCAACGGTCGAAGGGACCTTTCGATCGCTTCAAGCTCTTGCCGTGCTTCTGGATCTTCTTCCAGCCACTGCGCCACTCGACGCATCTCGTGCGGCTCAAGGGCGCCTAGCAGATATCCGATCAGGTCTTCGTGCATCACCGGGAAACAAAAGCGTGGAGGAAGGAATTCTCATGCAGAGGCAAAAACCGCAGCTTCTCGCGACGGTTTTTCTACGCGCACAAGTGCCCTTGGGTTCATCATTTCCGAGGAAATCAACTACTACTCGTCCATCTCGTGCCGATTTTCGTCCCAAAGCAGGCCCAGACGCTGCACAGCAGCATGCAAACGGCTCTTGACGGTGCCTACGGGTATCCCCAAAGCATCGGCCGCCTCGCGGTACTTCAAGCCCTGATAGTAAACCAAATGGATGACCTGCTGCATGGACTCGCTCAGCGAATCAACCGAATCGTGGACCCATCGGCTATTTTCCTGATCGGATGCTGCACGATGCGGATCTGGCGAATCCCCAACCAACTTTTCCGACCAGCTATTCCCCCGTTCATCTTTTTCGCTGGATGAAGATCGATCGAGACTGACCATCCGATGTCGCTTGTTGCGCCGTTGCACGTCGATCGCTTGATTTGTTGCGATTGCGTACAACCATGGGCGAAAACGACGAGCAGGGTCAAATTGGTGGCACTTCAAATGGACCTGTAGAAAAGTCCCCTGAAATGCATCTTCAGCCATCTCGGCATTACCGATGTAGCGTCGAAGGTAACTGTAAATCTCACGCTCATAGCGTCGCATCAGGGTCTCATAAAGACCTCGATCTCCACTTTCCCGATACTGGGCAATCAGGCTCTCGTCGGAGACGTCGCCCAGCAAATTCACGGAAGCGGTTGGTGCTAATGCATTCATCGAATGATCCACCATCGTTAGGGAATAGACAAGTAAAACAAAAATAAGGGCGTGCATTACGCACAAAAATGGTGTGCCTTGAAATCGGACACATTGAACTACGCGGAGAAAAATGATGAAGACCGTAAGTCATTTACCGAAAAGCACAGCTTTAGTATCCCCAAAATCTCCCTAAAGTCAAAAATGAATCCGCTAATCTGAGCCAACCACCCTGTAGAGCTATATGGAATAGGTAAGGTATGGCCACTACAACATCGTGTTTGAACTTCATCTCTCGAGACGAATTGCCTTGAATACACTAGAAAACCGCCAAACTGCCTATCGATGGGCCCGCCCCGGCGACATCAATGCATTTTTTGGGTTAATGCTAGATAATATTGCTGGCCTGATCTTGATGGTGGCACTGCTGAGCGGCTTTGGCTTTCCAGTCGAGTTTGTCGTCTCTGCGATGATCCCTGGCACAGCATTAGGTGTCCTGATCGGGGACTTGGCGTTCTTTGTCTTGGCATTCTGGCTGGCCAAACGCACGGGCAGGGACGATGTCACTGCGATGCCACTCGGCCTCGATACCCCCAGCACTTTTGGAATCATCCTATTCATTCTCGGCCCTTCTTACCTTCAAGGTTTAGAGATGGGGCTGAGCGAGCAGGATGCAGCCTATCGGACATGGCACATCGGTATTTGGTGCATCGTGATGAGTGGAGCCCTCAAGTTCGTGTTGGCACCATTCACAGAAATTGTCCGTCGCGTAATCCCGCGGGCTGGACTGTTAGGCTCATTAGCCGCCATCGCTTTGGTCTTGATCAGTTTCATTCCATTGATGGAAATATTTCGGCATCCATTGCCGGGAATGATTGCTCTGGTGATCGTGCTTAGTGCTTTGGTGGGCCGGATCCCGCTTCCCGGCAGGACCCCTGGCACCTTGGGAGCCTTATTAGTGGCAAGCATTGTGTTCTATGCCATGTGCTTTATCCCCGGCACCCACTACGAATTTCCTACAGCTCCTACCGGCACCTCGTGGTTCCCAACCCAATGGCTAGAGGCTTGGCAGTTCAATTGGCTTGCCGACTTTGATGATGCACTTGCCTATCTTCCGATCGCCCTGCCTTTTGCGATAGGAACTGTTGTTGGCGGCATTGATTGCACAGAGAGTGCCGCTGCAGCAGGCGATGAGTACGACACAAGAACAGTGATCGGAGTCGAGGCTTTTGCAACACTGATCGCCGGATTCTCCGGAGGTGTAATCCAAACAACACCATACATTGGGCATCCCGCATACAAGGCCATGGGTGGTCGAGCAGCGTATACGCTGGGCACAGCGTTGCTAATCGGATCAGCAGGCCTGGTTGGCTACTTTAGCTGGATCAATGCTTACATCCCTGCAGCTGCGGTTTACCCCATTCTGGTCTTTGTAGGTTTAGAAATCACTGCTCAGAGTTTTCTGGCAACACCACGAAAACACTATGCCGCTGTTGCTTTGGCTTGCTTGCCGGCGCTGGCATTTCTTGCACTCAGCTTCCCCAATCAAATGTTTGGTGATGCAGCACTCCGAGATGCTGGGATCCAACTCTCAACCTTGCAGGACAGTTTGCTACAAACAAATCTCAAGACTGTCGGCATGCTTAGCAGTGGTTTCATCATCACCAGCTTGCTGTGGGCGTGGGCGTTAGCAAAAATTGTGGATCGGGAAATTAAGGTGGCAGCCCTTGTCATGGCTTTGGCCGGCGCGCTTACGGCTTTTGGGATCATTCATTCACCTCTGCCAGGCAATCAGCTCTTCGTTTTGTTTGGACCAGAAAGCTGGGGCAATATGGTTCTCGACGATGCCAACCGTGGAGCAGTCACTGAGTACGTTGCTGGCTACTTCGCATCCGCCATCCTGCTGGCCGCATGGTCTCTGAACCCGAATATTCGGCCAGCGGTCACAAACGACGACGATGATGATGTGATCGCCCCGCAGGAGTGAGTCAGTCATAGATTCCAGACCGGCCAGCAGGTTTTCACCTTCTGCCGTGAGTCTGAACTGAGCGTGGCTCGTTACGGGCAGATGCCAGCGTTACCAGTTCAACATTGGCAGGCAACGATGCCAAGCCTGCCTCAGCCGAGTTTTGTGATTCGAACCAAGCAAAGACGCCCGGCCCCCAACTACTCTGTCCGTGCCCGATCACCCCTCGATCACTTAACCACTCAATCACGCGAGTGACGGCCTGGCCGTTGTAGGATCCCCCCTGAACGCTCGCAAACAATTGTCCGCTTAACTCGTTGTAAATTCGCGTAGCATCTGCAAACGAACTGAACTGCCCCCGCTTCGCGGCTGGCATGATTTCCTCGATCACCAAACGACGTAATTCATGCCCCACTTTTTCAGAAGCTGGCTTCAGGCGTGAAAACTTTTCGCGTTCCTGCTTACCGCTGACAGGAAACTCGTGATCCAGCGGCCGCAATACTGCAACACGCCATTCCTGTGGCAGGCAAACACCCTCCTGAACAGCATTGAGGTTCTCCGCTATCACCTTTTCTCCTGCTTCGCTGTTACCTGCCTCGCTGTTACCTGCCTCATAGATCATTCCACCCCGCCAATAACCGTGAGTCCCCACCACGGACCTCTGACCACGACTTGCCAGTGTATTGGCAATGATGCCTTGCTCCACTTTCAAGCCTTGATGGAGACAGAGACTTTCGGCAACTGCCAACGCAAGCTGTGTTCCACTTCCCAGCCCACAATGAGTTGGTGCGCTTCGCAGAACTTCCACCCGACATGATGGCAAGGCAGTTGCACCATTAAACTTTCGGATTCTCTCTGCAATCAGACCAATTCGATCCTGACAATCATGTGTACAGCAAAACTTATCAGCTGTCGAAACCACCACTTCAGTGGAAGGCGTATTGAGCATGACACCAACTCCGCCGAAAGGGCGAACAGTATCCAGCAAGCCAAAGTGCAAACGAGAACCAGTACAAACGCGCACCGTGAAACCATCGCCATCAGAGTCAG
>CAXGRW010000341.1:0-6003 GCA_964012125.1 uncultured Rhodopirellula sp. | reverse complement strand
CACTGTGTGTTCCGGCCGTGGTAGACCACTGTGTGTTCTGCTGGATGCATGCACCCCCACAGTTTGGTGCTGTTTCGTTGGTGCTGTGCAGTTTGTTGTGGTGCGGAAGCAAAATAATTTGCGTCCACATGCGTCTTACATTGCCGATGGCATCTCGGAATGCTTGGTAACAGCCTTCGAGAGCAATGAAGGATCCTATTACGAGAAAAACAAAATTCGCAAACGCGATTAAGCTCAGCAAGTAATCGGAGAACATCAAGACGCCTTCCCAACTTACCTGGGTCCCCATCTACTCAAGAATGACCACGTGTCCTAAAGGGGGGGATCTCAATTGACAATTTTGCTTAGCTCGTAAATCACAACCATTCATAACGATTACAGCGAAGCAACGGCTAAACACACATGAAGGTTTCATTAATTGACTATGGTGAGGCACTCAACGCCCTTTTCCACGGGCTCTGAACCGCTAACATTCTTTCAGTTCCCTGTCATGGATGACGACAACACTTCCCTCTGCAACGGTGGAACAGCCATGCACACAATTAAACCAGCAGTCGCGAACAGCAAGTTTCTTTTCCTGTGTGATAAAAACGGCAACATCATTGGGATCATTCCCGCAACAGCCGCCTAAACAAGCCCGAATGAACCATTTGGGTTACTGCGTTGTATCGAGAATGTTCTCGTAACAGCGACGCAGGCGTCATTCCGTGCTTGTATTCGCCGCGTCAATGCCTTAGCGTCGTGCAATCAGAGTACCCCGAGCTGAATGTGCGGAATGCCAGGAATCGGGAACTGAATGTGTGTGGCAACCATCTCTTTTCACTGGACAGGTCACCGGCTTGGTCAGGCGACCTGGCCGAGTCGGCACGGGGCTTGGGATATCGAGTCCAAACGGCCAGCGATCCGAGCGACCGATCTGCTTGACAGCATGATGGTTCACTTATTTGACGCGTCTGATTTCATCAGCTGCACCACCAGTCCGCGGAGCTGATCTGGTCACGCCAGAATGTCGCGAACCACGCGACCGTGCACATCAGTCAAACTTTCGTTACGGCCCTGATGAAAGTACGTAAGCAATTCGTGATCGAGTCCCATGATGTGCAGAATCGTCGCGTGCAGATCGTGCAAGTGAACTTTGTTTTCCACAGCTTCGAAGCCGAGTTCGTCGGTCTTACCGTAGCTGAAACCACCTTTGACACCACCTCCCGCCATCCACATCGAAAAGCCATACGGATTATGATTCCGCCCCGGTGCATTCTGTCCTTCGCTAAATGGCATCCGCCCAAACTCGCCGCCCCAGATCACGAGTGTTTCATCCAAGAGTGAGCGACGCTCAAGATCTGCCAGCAATGCAGCAATGGGCTGATCCACTTCGGGGGCGTGCTGCCCGTGGTTCGATTCGATACCGGCATGAGCATCCCAGGTTTCTTCCAAGTGCCCTCCACCAGAGTAGAGCTGAATGAATCGAACGCCACGTTCGACAAGACGTCGAGCGATCAGACAATTGCGTCCATACTCATCGGTCGGCTGTTTTCCCACGCCATACATATCGAGCGTCTCGCTTGTTTCCTCTGACAGGTCAACCGCCTCGGGAGTCGCCGACTGCATTCGGTAAGCAAGTTCGTAGCTATTGATTCTGGCTGCCAAATCTTTTCCGCCCCCGTGTTTATCGAGATGCTTTTCATTGAGTTCGGCTAGCAGATCAAGTTGCTCCCGCTGTGCCTTTCGCGAGATGTAACTCGGGCCACTCAAATCCAGAATGGGATCGCCCGTGGGACGAAACAGGGTGCCAGAGTAGGTCGCCGGCATGAAACCACTCGCCCAGTTGGGTTGGCCACTAATGGGGCCACCACGCTTATCGAGCATGACGACATAGCCAGGCAGATTCTCATTCTCCGTTCCTAATCCATAAACCGACCAACTACCTAAGGATGGACGACCTATCTGGGTCTTGCCCGTGTTCATCGCGACTAGTGCTGAACCATGAGCGTGGCTATCGGTATGGCAGGAGTTCAAAACACACAGCTTATCTGCATGCTTACGAATCTCTGGAAAGTAGTCGGAAACCAGCAACCCGCTATCTCCACCCGGTCGAAAGGGACGCCAAGCGGGAGTAAGAAACCCGACCTTACGCCCACCCGAGTTGATGTAGGTTTTATCAGCGGGCAGTTGCTTGCCTGCATACTTTTCGAGCTCAGGCTTGTAGTCAAAGGTGTCTACCTGTGACGGAGCCCCATTCATCGTCAGAAAGATACATGATTTCGCTCGCGGCCTGTGATGGCCCCTTCCAGAATCCCTCCGCTTAGAGACATGCCCCTCATCGGCGTTTGCATTTGAATTCAAAAACGAATCACGAACAAGCAAATCGCTCAACGCCAATCCAGTGAATCCACAACCCATTTTCCAGATAGCTTCACGTCGCGTCTGCCCGCACGGAAAGTGACGTTTGCTTTTCATGAATAACTTTAATCTACGAACAGGAACTCATTTGAATTCATTAGCACATGACAAAGCGACGCCAAAGCCAGATACTCTGAATCCATTCGCTTTGGTGGACCTTCATTCTGCAGCAAAATATCATAATGCTCTGCAACTTCCGTTTCCACTGTCCGCAACTCCCGGTCCGACAAGGCCCGATCATAGACACGAATTTCGGCAACGTCACCCTTCCAGAACTCACCATTAATATTGCCCTGCTGCCCTAGAACCCAAGCAGTACCAAGCCGCCGACCAGACAATTGATTTGCTGTTTTCAACAATCGGCCATTCTGGAATACCGACGCTGACTCAGGTCCATTAACAGCAGTCAAGATAAAAGGTTTGGTACGCTCCAATACTTGCCCAGCAGCTCCAAAGGCATCGCTAAACCGGACAGTAGTTTCAGAAGTCAATCCAAGAAACAGGGATGTAGTTGAATTCCCAGCACGTCCATTCCAGTTTGAAAGAAGCGTCCGATGCCCTGAACCGCTGTCATCGCGAACAACGCAAACAATAGTACAAAGCGGATCAGCAAGAACCTGCCCGGCGATTTCCATAAACTGCCCCGCGCCACCAAAGTAGAGTGCTGGCCTATCACCCATGCCATCAGGGATCAAGGTCGGGCGAGCATCAGCCTTTGGCTGTGTGGCATGATGACGATGCCGTGAAAGATCCGTAACAGAGTTGACGACGAATTGCTCGCCATCTGCAATGACCGCATTTTCCGCATTTAGGTTAAGGACAAGAGAGTCCGCCGTCCGCAGCAAAATGCCTGCACGGTCTTGTTGCAAAACTGCACTCCGGTCGGAATCCGAGAATATCTTGCTCTGCGTGGCTAGATGCTCGATCGAGCGTTGCAGTTCGGCAGCAGTGGGTTCACGTTTCAAGACGGATAGCCACGCAAGTTTCACTTGCTCAGGAACTGCGGCGACAGATTTCCTGATGACAGTCGCAAGTTGCTCGCTGCGGTCATGCACAAACCGATTATTAAGCAGCACCAACGCCTGAGTTGGCACGATTGTGACATTACGCTGTCCACAGGAAAGAGTCGGCTCGCTCAAATCAAACGTCGTCATCATCGGCGGTAACAATCCACGCTTCAGATACATGTAAAGACTTCGACGCTTCTGAAGTTCCACAGGCGAAGCCTGCCATGCCGTTGATTTTCGGGACAAACCTTCCAACGCTTCTGGATTGATACCGGCCTTGAAAGCTACCCCACCTTGCTTCAAATCAAGCTCACCTGTCACCTCCAGCAAGGAATCTCGCAACATTTCAGCACCGAGCCGGCGACGCTCGGCATGCCACCACAACCGATTGGTTGAATCAAGTCGCTCAAGATCACTGACGCGTGGATGAAACACGCCTTGCTGCCAAGTTTCAGAGTTCAGAATCAAGCGGTGAATGGATTTCATCCGGCGTCCACCGCGATCAAATTCCGAGGCCAGCCAATCGAGCAACTTGGGATGCGTCGGTGGATCTGCCAAGAAACCAAAATTGTTGGGAGTCCTTACAATCGCCTTCCCGAAATGGTGCTGCCACAAGCGATTTACCAAAACACGAGACGTTAGTGGATGCTGGGGATCAGTGATCCACTCAGCAAGTTGACGCCTACGATGCGATGTACTTGCACCTGCGGGCGGCGCATCAAACGGGCGTTCCAGTGTGGGAATGAACGACAGCGATGCGGGAATCACTGCCTCCAGCGGTTGGTCGCGTTCACCATTTTTCAAGCGATGAAGCGGCTTGGGTTTTGGCCCCGTATCAGTCCATGCCAGCACATCCTCAAAGCCAACCTGTTCTGATGTAGGCCCACCAAGCTGTTTGCCGCCTGTCAGTAATGGCCCAGCCCAAAAGGCTGATGCCATACGGTAGTAATCAGTTTGAGTGATTGCATCGAACTTGTGGGAATGGCAGCGCGCACACTTCACCGTCAAGCCAAGGAAAGCAGACGACGTCGTGTGAACAAGGTCCTCCAGCCGCTCATATTGATAGTCGAGTCGATCATTGGGTTCGTCATTCCACGCCCCAAGACGCAGAAATCCAGTCGCAATGATAGACTGCTTGGTGGGGCTGTCGATTTCATCCCCGGCGACTTGCTCAATCACAAATTGGTCGTACGGCATATCGGCGTTGAGAGCATCTACCACCCAGTCACGATACTTCCAGGCAAACGGTTTTTCCTGATCGCGTTCATATCCACTGGTATCCGCGTAACGCGCAAGATCGAGCCAGTGCCGTGCCCACCGTTCACCATACTGCGGCATCTCCAACAACCGATCCACTAAGCTTGCCCATGCATCCGGGGACTGGTTATTTTCAAAGGCAGTGACCGCAGCCTCACTTGGTGGAAGACCGATGACATCGTAATAAAGCCTGCGAATGCGCGTCCTACGATCCGCACGAGGAGCCGGTTTGACATTGTGCTTTGCAAGTTCCGCACCAATGAATGCATCAATTGGATTGTCAGGTTGCGACCTTCCTTCGAGCGTCGGTACCACCGGTCGAACGACTGGCTGAAGCGACCACCAATCGCGTCCAGCACGCACATCACTAGTGCGTTCAAAGTAGTCCAGCACGCGCTGCTGTGGCCACTTCGCGCCGTCATCAATCCACCGAGCAAGCAATTCAATCTCCGAGTCGGCAAGCTTCTGTGATCGCCCCTGCTTTTCAGGCGGCATTTCGCCGGACCTAATCCGTTCGGAAAGATAACTATCGGTGGGATGATGAACGTCGAACGCATCTCCAGAATCGCCGCCAGCGACAAGTCCTTCGCGACTGGTCAATGACAGCCCCCCTGAAGGATCTGTTCCTTGATGACATTCGACACACCGCTTGATCAATAATGGGGCAACCTGCGAATCAAAATCAATGGCGGCAAGTTGTTTCTCTTGCGCGTTCACTACAGAATTTTTCACGAGCACGAATCCGAAGAACCACGCCCCGAGCGCAACCCCAAACCACGCTGCCATCGCATCCCTGCGTGAAGCTTTCTCGGCCATACCTTGGTAAAAAAGACAAAAACACATTTTTCATCTCACAGTGAAGCAAACATCACATTGTCATTTGCAATACGGATAAGCATTGGCGACACATACCATGACTCACTGTTGTAATGCATAAGACACCCTGTGTTGAGGGTGAAACTGCAAACCTCTACAACCGTATCACAAATCACACATCCCAAGTGCTTGCTCTGATGATCTCAAACAAACTCTCGACATTCACAACACGACTACACAGTGGACAAAACCAACATTCCCGTACTTTGAGTGCAGAATCCGCCTGCCGTCTGTTCGCTGAAGCAGCCACTCAGCACTTCCTGGAATACTAAGATCCGTTTTGGATATTTGTTTCAGTTGAGAAAAATGCAATGTCATCACGACCTGTATGAACAAGCCTGCTCCGCCGGTCACTCTGACTCGTTTTTCATTGCAGCCAAGAAATTTCTGCGACGCCGATCATCTCGCCACGACGACTTCTCGTCTTCGACACCGCGTCCCATGACAAATAAATTGGCAAATA
>CAXGRW010000340.1:0-6040 GCA_964012125.1 uncultured Rhodopirellula sp. | reverse complement strand
CAGAAACAGGGTTGCATCCCGTTCATCGCTTCAGCTCTGCTCGCTATGATGCGTCCCAACTTCCATCCAACCGATCGGTTCAAAGTCTGAACGTCTGATCGGTTTTGCACCGCCTTCGAGGAAAGAATGGCCAAGGGATTGTTTACGCAGGGCATGTGTGTCCTGTTTCGCAAACCGGTAGACATTACCGAACTGCGTGAGCAGCTGAAGGACTTTCATTGCGTGGGGCAACACGAGTCAATGGACGATGACGATGCGCCCCAAACCCTCGTTTACGACTATTCACCGGAAACCAATGGCCACCTTCTGGTAACCCCTGCCAACGCGCCGTGGCCTGATGACATGGGCGACCCAGACGAGTCGCCAGAACGCTTCGTCGCCTGGTCACTGGGCCAGTACTCGCCCCTTGCCTTTCCCGGATGCCTTGAACGGGCCGGCGAGCAATCCTGGGGCTGGGAAGATGGTGGGGAGAAAGTCAAAGAACACACCGCGCACATCAGGCTTCTGATCAGCTATGTGCTGGGAGCAGAAGATCCAAGTGATCACGATGACGACGTTCCGCTATTGCCGGACGAATACGAACCCCTTAAGGAGCTTCACTTTTTATCCAAGGCAGTGGCCACCCTTCTGGAGATGCCAGATGCGGTTTGCTATTTCAATCCGGGTGGCGAAGTACTCCGTGATGACGACGGCCTGCGGCGGGGCATGAACTACGCTTGGAGCCACGAACTTCCGCCACTCGACATGTGGACCAACGTCCGGCTGTTTCGAGCTACCGAACAGTGGTCACTTATGGACACGGTCGGCAACGGACAGTTCGACCTGCCGGACCTTGAAGCCGTCTATACCACCGATGATTTTGAACCAAGTGACATCGAGGGGTTCTTACGCAGCGCGTCACTTTACATGCTGCAAGGCGGAGAAAGAGTCGAAGATGGCGACACCGCAGAAGGCCCTGGTGATATGAACTGGATGGCAATGGAGTGCGTTGACGCTCTGTCTGACCCGCCGCGACCGACCATTCGTTGGATCCCCGAAAATGACGATACTCCACCAGCAGAATTGATGGAGCGAGGATCACTGCCAGCCAACGAAGAAGATGAATTTGATGAGGATCACCTCACCGATCAGCCTATCGGAGGAAAACCATTCGTCGATCCAGAGTTCGATGATGACGCGTTCCTCGAGGACGAAGCATTTCTCGATGATGACTTGAATGGAGAGAACTTGGATGAAGATGACTTGGACGGAGATGACGAGGGTGGCGCCGCGGATGACAATTTCATTTGAATCACGCTTTCTGCCATGCCTCCTCTAGGCAACGCAGGTGACGTTGTCGCCAGCCATGCAGCTTGCCGCGTTGTCCCCACCTCGAGGGTCAACGTTTGAAGATTTCGATGATCACGGGCCGTCTCGCACCCTGCTCACCCGTTTCAACAGCCTTAGTCTTAACGCCCACTGTCTTGACACCCACGGTCTCAGTGCCAACAGCAGCGATTACTGGCTGGCGGTTCGCACCCTTTACCTGAGCAATGTGTGGCGGGGCCAGAGGGTTGCTAGCTAACATTCCCTGATCACAACTGCTTGGCGAGCAGGTGGCACACCCGCAGGCTTCGCGTCCGGAGACACAGCGGAGCGTACTTAGCAAGGGCGGTCTGCAAGCTGGCGGTTGACACTTCTTGCAATAGTCATCGCAAGTGAAACAAAGCGGTGTGCAAACTCGAGGCATTGATTTTCGACAGTAGTCGTCGCACCCAAAGCACAACGGCACTTTCACGCAGGGCAGACACTTCGACCTGTAATCATCGCAGCACCACTTACCAATACAATCGGGAACCGGGCAGCCTAGAAATTTCCGGCATGGCTCAGCCGCGTTTATGTTGGTCACCAACAGCAACATCGCAAAGACCAACGCAACCGCATGCATGTTCAATTTCATCTCGACGTCATCCTAGCTTACGAAAAATGCCCTTTACTGAACCCACCCGTTGGACGAGTCGATTCTGAATTCCAAATTCTGAATTTCAAGATCCCACATCTTCCCTAAAACTCTTCGACAACCACTTCGGGCAACAAAACTCGCGGAGCACTGACTTCGGAAGCATTTCCGGGATTTGCTGGCGGAGGCACTTCGTTACCCGCGGGTGGCTTGATTGGCTGAGCTTTCCCGGGGTCAGCCGCTGGGGTACCAGCCTTGGGAGGCTGCGGGGCCTCAACTGCAGGCTTAGCAACTTGCGGCTTGGCCTCTTCCTGTGTCTCAGCAGCGTTTGCATCAGTAGCAGCCTGCTCAGCAGGTGGCACAGGAACCTGCTCCACGCTCGCGTTGGGACCACGACGGATTCCGTATCGGATTTCCCAACCGCCGCCCAACGCCTTGTAAGTTGCGATCACACTTCGTGCAACATCACCTCGAACGGATGCAAGATTGTCCTGGTCTGCCACCAGTGAAGCTTGCAGGTTGAATACCCGGTTGTAATCAACCGAGCCGGTTCGATATTCAATTTCAGCCAGGTCAACCGATTGCTTCGAGGCATCAACCGCTTTGTTGACGTAGATCAATCGTTCTTTCGACTTCAAGAAAGTGTTGATCGCCGTCTCAGCTTCAGCGTTCGCATCCAACACTGTCTGCTGATACCGCACTGCCAGATCCTGAAACTGTGCTCTCTGCAAGTTGACGTTGTTGGCCAAACGGCCGTAGTTCAGGATGTCCCAGTTGAATCCAGGGGCAATCATGCCAGCGGTGCTGCTAGACTTGAACAGCTCCGAAAACTCGTTGGCATTGAGCGATACCGAACCGGTCACTGAAAGATGTGGTAACAGATCTGCAGCCGCGATACCAATCGCCGCGCTTTGTGCTGCCACCCGTCGTTCCGCTGCCCGAACATCAGGCCGACGTCGTAACAGATTGGCCGGAATTCCAATCACAAGATCAGCAGGCAAATCGGGTATGGATGCATCACCGAGTTCTTCGGCGAGATCTCGCGGGGGAATTCCCAGCAGTACACAAAGGCTGTTGTTAGCCGCTCGCACTTGATTCTCAAACAAAGGAATCGACTGCTGCGTATTTGCAAGTACTGTTTCGGCTTGGGTAGGGTCCAGCTTACTTACAGCTCCTGCTTGGAACCGTGCCTGCGCGATTTTCAGCGATCCTTTCTGAATCTCGACGTTCGCCTTTGCATATCGCAGACGCTCCTGAGCGGTTCTCAAATCGATGTAGGCGGTTGCCGTCTCTCCGAGCAAGGACACCATCATCGCATCGTAATCCTCAACCGATGCATCAAGGCTTGCGTCTGCAGATTCGATTGCCCTGCGGAACTTACCCCAAGCGTCCAATTCCCAGAACGCATCAAAACCAACTTTGAACAAGTCAGTGTTTCTCGGCAAGAAGCCCGATGCGATGGTGTCACTGTATTGAGTGCGTTGATACGCCCCAAAAGCTTCTTGTTGCTGCGGGAAAATGCTTCCTGCTGTGATGTCTCGCACGTATCGCGCCTGCATGACCCGAAGCCCTGCTGACTTGAGCGTCAGGTTTTGCTGCGAAACCTCTTCCATCAATCCGTTCAAAACCGGGTCATTGAAAGTAGTCCACCAATCGGCGTAATTCGGCAACTCATCCTTCAGTTGCTCGTCATAGCTATCAATCCAACTCCCTGCCACAGGAGCCGCGGGTTTGGCATAGTTCGGCCCCACTTTGAAACCGTTGTGGATGTAATCCTTGACTCCACCGGTGTAGGCACAGCCCGAGAAAGCGGTGGCTGCCCCAGCCAGACAGTAGGCCATCCCCTTGGAATGAATCCAACTACCGATTCCCGAAGCCATTTGGGATGACTGCTTGTGTTTTGGTCGAGACCGCTTTCCAGGCATCTCATTTTCCTGTGGTTGATTCAGACTGCATCGAGACTTTCATCCGGCCCGCTACGTGCTTTGCTACTCGTGAGCGAGGCAAGGCAGGGGTGGAGGACCGAGTGTGAGACAGCCGTTCTTTTCAAAAGAACCATTGCGATAGTGCTGACCCGCACAGGTGGAACAATCGCCACATTGGGCAGCCACGATTGAGGGAATTTATCGCAACCGGTAGCTCCGCCATCACGATCATGCGGGTGCATCCGATTGAGAAAATCAAAGCAGTCGGGTCGAGTTTGCCGGTTAGGCAAAAATCTGGGGGCGGGGCGAGATGCATCGCCCACTTCAAGAATTTTCCCTGAAAGCGTGCCCACTTCGCTACAGAACAGCGAGCTGCTGCTGCAGGGAACAGGCTCACCCCGCAGCGTCGCAGGCAGCTTCCAGAAGAGTTACAACCGGTGGCCGCCCCTGCATCGTGCAGAGTTTCCGTAATTTGTGCTGGAATGCTACCCGAGTATGTCCATGTCCAGAGCCTGCTCGGCAACCCTCTTCCTCAGCCGCGAGTTCAACTTTCCAAGAGCCTTCAGTTGCTTGCCATCTCTGCCTTCATGCCACCATACTTCAGCCTTTTCAACGGCAACCAGTCTGCTCGGTGACCTGGAGCAGCTTGCAAATTCGGTAAGCTCGCACCATCTAAGCCATACCTTTGCCTCGTCACCACCAGACCTAGCGGGGCGTGAAGGATCACAAACGCAAAACATCGGAAACAAATGACATGCGTTCACTTTGCCAACTCTCGATCGGCCATCCCTGACAACGAGAAACACACATCCGAGCAAAACTTCAAAGCGGATTTTTTCAACCCCGATCAACGACGCTCGCATCAAAACATCTAATCATCTAGCTGCAGCGCACTGTTCATCACCGGCCAAAAAACAGCTGGATAGAAACGATGTCCTTCAGGCTGCCAGTGAAACTTGAACTTGTCAGTAATATTTTGTTGAGAATAAATGCTACCCAATCGCAACATGGCCTGATTGACAACTTGTTCCGAGTGCAGTCCATCTTTTAAGCCATGGACCACCACGATCTGACGAGGGATCGCCAACGCAGCGATGTCCGGCATATCGGCTAATTCAGTCTTTATGCCTGGAACCATGCAACAGTCGCAATGAAAGATACAGCCAGATTCACTGGCAAAGGAAGTCAGCGAACAGCTGGGATGCGCCACAGCGATCCTTTCGTCTAATGCCGCGACATAAACGGTCAGGACTCCACCACCTGAATTACCCAACATACCAATCCGTTCCGCATCGGCCTCGGCCAAATCGGACACAACCCAATCGATCAAACATGTTGTGTCCCAAACACGTTCACCAATCGCTGTTCGCCCTGCCAGCAAACAGTGCATCAATTGAGCACGGCAATTTCGGTTGCCGTGCCTGCCATTGGGATCAGAAATGGAATTCGACTGGGCAAGTCCTCGCGTCGCTGGAACGATCGCGATGTACCCCTGACGCACTGCCTGCACCCCGGGATTCCCATGCTTCTTTTCTGTGATCGCTTGGTGCTGCTTATCTTGGTACACGCCAGCATATGTATTCCAACCATCTGCATCATGCCCATGCGCACAGATCACGACGGGCAACTTTTTTTGCTCAGAACCCAGTGGTCGCAGAATCCAAAACGGAATATCGATTCCCGGTTCTGTCTCGATCCTTGCCAACTGTTGCCGATAGCCTGCGACCAGTTTTTCCTGTTCAAGGTGCACTGCAGGCTGGTGCCCCGACACCTGAGAAGCAATACGTTCGATCCCAATCAACTCCTTCAGCTTTGCTCGAGCCGCTCCCTGCCAAGCTTCAAAACCTCCCGGATATTTTGGAGTGTAGGTCAAAGCTCCAAGCTGACCGTGAACACGCTTGAAATAAGCTCGCTCCGGGCTGGAATATGAATCGAACGCTTGGTTGGGCGGATCCCCGACCACAAATGGTGCGAAAGAAAGCATCCACACCACAGCTAATAGATTTCGCATGACATAACATTTCAAGAGCAGACCGGATACGTACACAATCCAAATCGAGAGTCTACCCGATACGCGACACGCGAGGGCGGCTACACAGCCACCCGAACACAGCCACCCGAACACAGCCACCCGAACACAGCCACCCGAACACAGCCACCCGAACACAGCCACCCG
>CAXGRW010000339.1:0-6073 GCA_964012125.1 uncultured Rhodopirellula sp. | reverse complement strand
AACTCCGGCTTGTTGTGTGCGTTCTGGTGCCGGGACGTACTTCGGCCCAATGAGGAAATCACCATCGGCGTCTATTGGTGGATTAGGGCCGTTCGATCCATCAACTCTTTCAAATTTTGGAGCTGTGGGGGCATCAAACTTGCGTGTGGGAGGCTGTGCGTTGGCACTACTAGTGAGGGTGATGGCGAGAAGGCATGAGATGGTGATGAGCTTCGAAAGAAACTGTGACATGAAGCGATTTCCGGAGAGTGGTTGGGGAAGAAAAAGCCGCGTCAGGACGGGGAAAAAGGGCAGCCGCATTAGAGAAGAAATCAGCCTTCGAAACAAGGATTGCTGAGAATATGATGCGACGAGTTGGTAGGCACAATGCACACAGCAGTGTCCAGTTTGCCAGGCAAGTCCATTTCGAACGACGCTTGGAAGTACCTGGTTGCGGCCGTGAGAAACCGGAGGTGGTGGAAGAATAGTTTTCCCTGTTCACCAACGATGACGCTGCCACTTTTGAGGATGGTCTGAAAACCGGAGTCGAATGAGACGCGTTCGAACACATGTTGCGACTGACTGTACATTTCCGTCAGCAACGAGAATTCTTCGCCGCTGATATCGGCATGAAGGCCGACGATCGCCCAGAATGCTGCGTCTCGGAGGTACCAGTCCGGTGGATAGTGAATTGGCGAATGAGCGGAAGGTGCCATCTTTTGCCTGACAAGACGCTACGTACTGGGCCGTTTGCTTGATAATCAAATCAGACTTTTTGCAGTTGGCAGGCCACTTGTCAGAATACAAACCGAGCACTTTGACAGGAACTTCGATCTCTAACTTTTTTTGTCCCACGACGGACTCCAAGCAATAGCTTTCCCGTGGTTGCTTCTGCCGCACCGATGGCTTTGCCTAGCGGTACGCGTGGATCGTCGACCTCTAGGTTTGTTCCACCCGCCGAGATCAGCACATCACCAGGAAGTAACCCGCTGCCAGACGCCGGAGTTCCTGCTGCCAGTTGTTTGACGGTCACCTGCATCTGTTTTTCGACTGATGCATAGATACCAGACGCCGCGAGTGCGAACGTGGGGTAAGCGCGTTGCGGGTTGAGTTTCTGTGCCCAGCAAGTCGTTGTCAGGGTAGCCAAAAAAATGAGGGAGAGCGTTCTCATTAAATGACCGAAGGGTAATATGGAAAGTGCCACCTGCGAGGTGGTTAATACCGTGGGCGACCAGTGAGGAATCACTTTTGATCGCGCATTGGGTCGGCAAGTTTTACGTGTCGAACCGTCGCGAAGTCGACCTGATGTATAGACGCTGTTGGTGACAGATACATTGCAGGCCGTATTCCGACTGAGTGAATTTGCATGATAGGAAGGGATGGCGTTGGCCAAAGAAACGGCCCACTGATTTGTAGAAGGGTGATCTGCAGTCCACTTATTTGAAGTTCACCAAGCTGCGGAATATACCACGGGTGGCAATCGAATTTGTAGTGCGGTTGCGCGTGGGGGCGGTGATAATTGTGTGTCGAGCAACCGCCGAGCGATCTGGCTGGCTCGATAAAAGTAATAGCCTCACTGCTAGGCTAGCAATCCGTTTCGGGGTCTGAGTGGAAGCCTCTGGACGCTATTTTTCCGGTTGCGAGGGCTACCACGTGGTGAGTGAGGAGATGGTGGGCACACAACATGTCTAGCTGGACCGAGGGGTGGTGCTTGATTATACTTTCATAAGCTTTTTCCGCTCCCGCCCCTTTCCTCATGTCAGCTCTCGCGAGCGACATGGCCTACCCCTAAGCGTTTTATGGTCCGAACAGATCGTAGACGAAACTCGTCAGCCCTCTTAGGGATCGTCGTCCTTTGGACTTCGGTCGCGACGATGGGAGTAGCCCGTGCTAGCGAGGTCTCGAATAGGCCAATTAGCTTTGTTAACGACATCGTTCCCGTTCTGACCAAAGCTGGTTGTAACTCGGGAGTTTGCCATGCTAAGGCTGGTGGCGGACAAAATGGTTTTGAACTGTCGTTGTTAGGTTTTGAGCCGCTTGAAGACTACGACCACATGGTGCTTGAAGGACGGGGCCGACGCCTGTTCCCTGCGGCACCGGATCAAAGCCTACTGTTGAGAAAAGTTTCGGGACGGACTCCGCATGGTGGCGGTATTCTTCTGCCACCAGAGTCAAAGGGGTATCACCTTTTGAGACATTGGATCGTTGATGGAACACCACTTGGGGACACGTCTGTTGAATTGAGATCTTTGGAAGTTCAACCCCCACATGACCGGATTCAACCTGGCGCAAGCAGACAGTTAAAAGCAATCGCACACTACGAGGATGGTTCCACTCGAATCGTGACTGAACTGGCGTTGTTTGAATCCAATGATCGAGGGATGGCGACGGTAACCGGGAATGGGTTGGTGACGGCGTCAGATTTACCTGGTCGCGTCGGTGTCATGGTGCGTTATCAGGGACGGGTGAGTGTGTTCAACGCGGCAATCCCCTTGGGTACCGATGCTGAAACGCCGAAGTCCAATAACTTCATTGATGATCATGTGTTCGCAAATTTAAGTCAGATCGGTATCCCTGCGTCCGAGGTTTGCGATGACTCGACATTTCTAAGGCGCGTCACACTTGACATTGCAGGTCGGCTACCCACTGCAGATGAGGCACGCAAGTTTTTGACCGACGGAAGTCCGCAGAAGCGTGCGGTTTGGATTGATCGGCTTTTGAAAAGTCCCAGTTACGCGGACTACTTCGCAAACAAGTGGACCGCTTTATTGAAAAACAGACGCGACGATGCGAGTGACATTACATCAAACTTTGCATTTCACGCGTGGGTCAGGGACAGCCTTTTGACGAACGTCCCCTACGACCAGATGGTAAGGGAACTTCTGGCTGCGACCGGCACGGTGATCGCGAATCCGGCTGTCGCCTGGTACAAGCGTGTCAAAGAACCGAAACAGCAGATGGAGGACGTGGCACAACTGTTTCTTGGAGTCAGGATGCAGTGCGCCCAGTGTCATCACCATCCGTTCGAGCGTTGGAGTCAGGATGATTACTACGGCCTTTCAGCTTTTTTTACCCGCGTCGGACGAAAGCCTACTGGCATCCAAGGCGAAGATCTCATTTTTCATAAGCGTGGATTAGCTGAAGCCAAAAACATTAAGACTGGGGAGATGATTTCACCTGCTGCTTTGGGTGACGTGGTCGGGGTCATTGCTCCCGATGAAGACCCGCGACTGAGGCTAGCCAACTGGCTGAGCGATCCCAGCAACCCATTTTTTTCCAAAGCATTGGTGAATCGGTATTGGAAGCACTTTTTCAAACGGGGGCTAATTGAGCCTGAAGACGATATTCGTGATACGAATCCAGCCACAAATCCAGAGCTCTTATCTGCACTTGAGGATCATTTTCTTTCAAGCGGGTTTGATTTGAAGGAGCTGGTTCGTGCGATCACCAACTCGCGAGCGTATCAGTTGCGTGCTGTCCCCTCCGGCGGCAATGCGGTGGACCGGCAGAACTACTCACGGTTTTATCCGCGTCGACTTCAGGCAGAGGTTCTGTTAGATGCTATCGATGAGCTGACGGGGGCAACGACAAATTTTGCGAATCTGCCTATTGGGACCAAAGCGATTGCGTTACCTGACAATAGCTATAACAAGTCATCTCCATTCCTACGTGTGTTTGGCCGCCCGGAAAGTTTAAGCGTCTGTGAGTGTGAGCGGGTTCAATCGGCCAGTCTGGCTCAAAGCCTACATTTGATGAATGCGTCCGACCTGAGATCCAAGCTTGCCGTGTCTGGCGGCGTGGCGCAGGAATTGGCTGCATTGGAAACACCACTGGCAGATCGAATTAACAGTCTTTACTTTTCGGCATTCTCGCGTGCTCCCACTGATGTCGAGCTAAAGGTTTCATTGGAGTTTCTATCACCGAAGCCCGACGGTGATGACACGACCGATGCAATACCTACGGTAGGCAAGGCTGAATTTGAGGATTTGATTTGGGCTTTGATTAACACTAAAGAGTTCCTGTTCAACCATTAGGGAATCATGAGCGTTGCAATCAGAACAGCTGGCTACTTACGACGAGGCATGAATGTCGCGTTGGTGTTTGTATTGGTCGGATTGACCCATCAGAACACCGTCCGTGCACAATCGGTCTGTTTGCCGTCACCTCGACTGCTAACGACATTTCCAATGGGTGCGCAAGTCGGTTCCGAAGTTGAAATCACAGTGACGGGTGAATACATCGAAGGCGCGGGTGATTTGCGATTCTCAGATCCACAAATCCGGGCAGTGAAAGTGGTAGGGCCGGATGGCGCCGAGACGTTGGGGCGTTATCTGGTCTCAATTCCAAAAGGTGTAACACCCGGGCTTGTCGAGGCGAGTGTGATGACAAGGTTGGGGCTCTCATCGTCGCGGATTTTCACGGTCAGCGGGTTGCGAGAGATTGCTCAAACCAAAGGCAATCAAAAGCTGGACACCGCGATGCCCATCGAGCTGAATTCAGTCTGCAATGCGACAATGACGGCGAGAGCAGTTGATTTTTATCGATTCAATGCTGTTGGTGGACAACGGATCCTCGTTGACTGCGCTGCGAAAGGAATTGACTCGAAGCTGAATCCAGTAGTAATCGTTGCTGATGCCAATGGGCAAGATGTGGCGGTGGAAAGACGAGGAGGCGCAATCGACTTTGTGGTTCCGGAAGATGGTGCGTATGTGATCAAGGTGCATGATCTGACTTTTAAAGGTGGTGCGCATTACTTTTATCGTTTGAACCTTACGGCACTCGGTGAGAATGATCAGATCACTCGACACCAAATGACTAAAAAGGTGCACGCGTTTTCCTGGCCTCCTGCTGGACTCGCAGGTAAGACAACGACGACAGAGGTCGAGCCAAATGATGCCTCTATGCCGCAGAAAATCAATTTGCCATGTGACTTAATGGGGAGCTTTGCAAAGGCGGCGGATACCGATGTGTTTGAGTTCAATGCTGAGAAGGGACAGACATGGTGGGTCGAAGTCGCCTCGGAAAGGTTAGGCCGGCCCACGGACCCCACAGTAGTTGTCGAGTACGTTGACGTTTCAGGGCCAGAGCCGTTAATCACTGATGTTGCTGAGCTTAATGATATAGCGAGTCCCGTTAAGGTTTCGTCCAATGGCTATGCCTATGATGGCCCGCCGTACAACGCGGGGTCCTCAGATGTGCTTGGTAAGTTTGAAGTAAAGCAAAGTGGAATCCATCGTTTGCGGATCGCGGATTTGTTCGGAGGCACGCGGAACGATCCTGCAAATGTTTATCGTTTGATTATTCGCAAGGCTAAGCCGGATTTTGCACTTGTGGCTTGGGGACTGCATATGCAGCTTCGCAATGGTGATCGCAACGCCCTGTCAAAACCGATTGCTCTGCGAGGTGGCGCGACCATGGCGATTGAAGTGGTGGCAATACGACGCGACGGTTTCGATGGTGAGATTAAATTGGCCATGGACAATCTTCCTGACGGAGTTGAATCCAATGGTTTGACTATCCCGTCCGGGAAAAGTCGAGGGATCCTTCTGGTCACGGCCAAGGAGGGGGCGCCGCGAGGGGTGAGTATCGCCAATTTCTCAGGCTCAGCGATTGTGGGTGAAGAAGAAATCACTCGCCAATGTTATCTCGCGTCGATGGCCTGGCCTGTTCCAAATCATTGGAGCGAGGTGCCCAGCCCACGCTTGCTGGCGGACGTACTGGTGTCAGTGGGCGGAAATGAACCTACACCTATTTCGATCACACCTCGCGAAGACAAAGTGTTTGAGGCGAAGGAAGGCGAAAAGCTGACGATCCCACTGATTCACATGCGACGCGGTGAATTTTCAGGATCGATCATGGCCGCGAAAACATTAGGGGCCGGTTTCGAGGGACATAAGTTTGACTTGCCGTTGGATCAGGACGCGTCGGATACCGTTTTGGATTTAGCTGCTTTGAAAACACCACCGGGTGAATATTTGATCGCTTTTTACGGCGGGGCAGTTGCAAAGTATCAACACAATCCGGAGGGCGTTGCTCGGGCGACGGATGCATTGAAAGTGATTGAAGCTGAACTTGCTGCGACGAAAGCGGATGC
>CAXGRW010000338.1:0-6086 GCA_964012125.1 uncultured Rhodopirellula sp. | reverse complement strand
ACCAGGGGGCCAAGGAAGCCGAGGATGCCGACGGTCAACATTCCGATCAGACCGGACGCATGCGCTAACGTCGCTAACGTGCGATCGTCTAATCCGAGGGGACTACCGACTACCGGCTGTCCAGTTTGAGCAGTCTCAACCTGCGTAAACTTCTGACTTTTCGGTCTATCCCGCGAAGACGCATCGTCAGGAGTTTGCCATCGCTCCGGTTGATGTTCGGTCTGGGGCTCCGGGACCTGCATCAAACATGCGCAAGCCGGGCACTTGGCTTGCTTGCCCACACTCGCCTCGGGTACTTCAAGCTCATTACTGCATTGCTCGCAGGTAAATCGTATGCCCATCAATCAACTTAAATCGTTAGAGTTTCGTGTGCTTCACCGGGTTTCAATATCAACCATCAACAGAGAAGGCAGCGTATTCCCATGTATCGCCTACGTCAGCAGACTTCTGAGCTTAGTCTCATCAACACTTCATTCGCCTTTGATAGCGGGATCTTGTGAAAGACAGAGAGTAAAATTTCAAAATTACACCGCACTAATAAAATCGCCAAATCCGCCCAACGCCTGTGTCCTACAGCAATAACTGCGAGGTTTGGCAGTCGCAAGCGACATCCGAGCGGGCGGCAAGGCGGGGTGTAATTTGCAACGAACATAAAGATAGGGAAGGTGCGTCAACCCTAATGATTCTGATGCTGAGACTCTTTCCATCGTCTTCCAAACAAGTGTCTTTCAGATCGCTGCGGTCACCAAGGCCTCGCTTATGCGATGAAAAAGCTGTATTCCCTCTGTTTTTCGCTACTTACCCACGTCCAGCGTGTGAGTGAAACATCGCTTGTGAAACTATAGGCACCCTCTCTTTTTGCCCGTCGCAATCGCAATCAGTGACAAAATCCGAAAAAACCTACCTTGCCTACCTTGTTCTGGCCGAAACTACCAACAACACCGGTCTGGTAATACCATTTTGAAGAGCAAAGTTGCCACCCGCGGCAGCTGGTCCGAACACGCATCGTGCGTACGGATTTTCAAAAGGACACGGGCTCAGAGTGAATCAGGACTGCAGGGAGGCATTTCGATGCGACGCAAATATTTCGGATTGGCGATTGCCGCGATCGCTACTTTCGGGCCAATGCAGGCCTGGGGTGGAGACCGTGAGATCGCTGAACAGATCATTAAACGACTTAAGAGCAACCGAGATTCGGGAGCTTTGAAGGATTTCACCCTCGACATGAAAGTCGACGAGGGTGTGGTTCTTTTCCGTGGGAGTGTCGCTGAAGACGCTCAGAAACAGCTGGTCCTCGCGACCGCGAAGGGCATCGACGGGATCGCCAAGATCACTGACGAAGTCAAAATTGTAACCGCGGCACCCACGATCGCCGTGAAGGCTCCCGTGGCGAAGCCCGACCTAGCTTCACTGCCCACCCCGGCACCCAAGGTTGCCAAGGTAAAGACTGAAAGCAAAGTCGCTGAGCTGGAATCCAGCAGCAAGCAGGCGAGTAAGCTAGCTTCGAAGCCTGCACCGAAGACGGTTGCAAAGGCAAAGCCAAGCCCATTCTCCTTCAAACAGGCTCTTTCGGCAAAACGTACTCAGGCTCAACCTGTCGTGCCTGGGTCCGTGCGTCCAGTAAGTGCCGCTGAGCCACAAGACGATGCCGAAGTCGTGGCTGCAGTGGTGAGTGCCCTGCGAAACGCAAAGGCAAAGGGAGAGCTGGTTGGATTCGGCGTTGATGTCCGCAGCAACAACGGCGTTCTGCAGCTCACTGGGCGTGCTAGCTCATCTCAGCAGCGGGACAAGATCTTGAAAATTGCCGCGAATGTGAACGGCGTCGCCGGAGTTCGCGAGGCAATTGCTATTCCAAGTGCAACTCCCGCTGTAGCGGCAGTGACGCCACAGCTTCCAGAGCCTCCTTCCTTGCAGGAAGTTGCTCTGGCTCCTGTCGCCGTCGATCCTGTCAGTCGGCCTACCCGTCTCGCAACAAACCGAACCACAGCCGCTCCAGTAGCAGCTCCAGTTCAGTCACCCGTGATGACGACTCCTTACCGGGCCCAAGCGGCACCCGTTGGAGCGATGCCGGCGAGTGCTGCCGCACCTATGGGCGGACAGCCAGTGCCAATGGCTCCTTACGCAGCCGTTGGTGCTCCACGGTACGATTCACCAAACATGCCTAACTATGCTTGGCCTGGCTACGCAGCCTACCCAAACTACGCTGCACTGACCTATCCACAACAGTACAGCCCTTCGGCATGGCCATATATCGGCCCATTCTATCCGTACCCTCAGGTACCAATGGGATGGAGAAAGATCAGTCTCGAATGGGATGACGGCTGGTGGTTCCTTGACTTCACCGATCGCTAAGCCGGTCGCAACGGAAGTCTGCTGCATCAACGACGGCAGCACAGGCCGAAAATTACGTGACCCGCGTGTCTCCGGCACGCGGGTTTTTTTGTACCAAGCTTTAAAGCGTAGAATTCGCAAACCGCCATTTTGACGGATCGAAATACAGCGGGAAACAACTCGAAGTTTCACGCCCATCGACAGCGAATCACAACAGTTTGCCATCCATCCTAAGAAACTGATCCTGTCGCAGACCCGCAGTTTCCAGGCTAATCAGGCTGGTTTTTCGATTCTTCGGAATTATCCGCAAGATCGGTATAAGTTCACACGATACTACTGGTAAGCAAGGCGTCTGTTCTGTTCACATTGATGAGAAGTCATAGTTCAGGCGTGAAGGTAACGAACCACGGAAGGTTGCTCGGATGACCAGCTCGAATCCCCATCGCGACGGAAGCGTAATGGCCGCGACAGGTAAAAAACGAAGCCACAATGGTGTGCTTCGAAACATCACACTCAGCACATTGGCAGTTTTGGCAGTCGCATCAAGCGGTTGTTACGGAGTGAACTACGGCTACAACGCCGGGTTCCTCGGATTCCCAATGCCAGTCAGCCCGTATTACCAGCACAAGCAAGAAGAGAAGTTCTGGAAGCAGGAACGGTACAACCGAGTACCTATTCTTGGTCCCACAACCTCGGGCGGTCCAACCGTCGCTTTGGATCCACCTAGCGACGATGAGATCATGCACGCCCTTGAAACAGCTCGTCCGGTTCAAGGTGGCATCCCACTGCTTTGGGAAAAGCAACGCAACAACGTGCGGATTATCAAAGAGAAGATTGCGGACTACATTGATCCGCCTCGCTTCTACCCACTGATTGGCCCCGCTCAATTGCACCATGCCCACTACAAGTGCACGGTCTACTTTGACGAAGAGACCATCATCGGTTATCCCGTTCCGCACACCTTGGAAGACCGTGAAGCAATTGAAGTCGTCTACATCGACCACAATCACTTCCACATGGTCGGTGATGTCGAACCGTACACGACTCCGAACCTGTAAGCCTTGCCTTCACTACAAGTTCGAAGCACGACTTCGGTCAAGCATCATCCACAACGCCAGCCCTCAACGGCTGGCGTTTTTTTTGCAGTACCAGCACGAAAGCATTTGCACCATCGCATTCAATGGGGTGGCAGCAACAAACGCTGAAACGCTGATTTTCCCAGGACACACCTCCGCACAGGTACTGCCGCACACACTTTTCCCAACCAGAAGCATGGCGGAAAGTTTTTCCCAGCTTGATATCTATATTTCCAGTCCACCATCTGGAATCTGCCCCTCAAATGGCGCATGTTGTGGGAATAAAGGTGTGGGGATCAGCTGAACTGCAAAGGTCAATTTTCTCAGTGTTGATCTCCACCAAAATTTTTCTCTCCCCATAGTATTCCAAGCATGCTTGTTTTTGACGCTCACCTCGATCTCAGTCTGAATGCGTTGCAATACAACCGGGACTTACGATTGAGTGTTCCAGAAATCCGAGCCGGTGAGATTGGCATGTCCGATTTGGCTGGTCGCGGCTGTGGCACGGTTGCTTTTCCAGAGATGCGTAAGGCGGGAATCGGTATCTGTGTGGCCACGTTACTCGCTGGATGCATGAAACCGGCGGGTCCTGTGGGGATGTGGAATTCACCACCCCAGGCGTGGGCGATGACTCAAGGTCAATTGGCATGGTATCGAGCAATGGAGGCGGATCAGCAACTACAACCGATCCGCAATCACAACGAATTAGAAACACACCTGAACAACTGGACGCGTGACCCCGACGCCACCCCGATTGGATACATACTGAGTTTGGAGGGCGGTGACTCGCTTCGCACGCTCGATGACCTGGCAACTGCCCATGAGCAAGGTCTTCGTGCCCTTGGGCCAGCGCATTATGGAATTGGTCGCTACGCTTTAGGTCATGACCAATCGGGCCCGCTTTCACTGGCTGGCCGCGAGTTACTGCGCGAGATGGATCAGCTTGGGATGATTTTGGATGTGACGCATCTTGCTGAACAAACCTTTTGGGATGCCCTCAAGGTGTACCAAGGACCTGTATGGGCCAGTCACCATAACTGCCGTGAATTGGTAGATGACCCCAGACAACTCAGCGATCGACAAATCGTGGCCTTAGCCGAACGCAACGCTGTGATTGGAGTCGCACTTGATGTCTGGATGGTGGTACCCGAATGGAAACGAGGCATCAGCAAACCCGCAGAAACCCCAAATGCCACCCTGCATGGTTTAGCAAATCATGTTGACCACATGTGCCAACTTCTCAGCACGAACGTGCACACAGGTATCGGAACAGATCTTGATGGTGGATTCGGAACAGAACAAACACCTGCAGACCTGGATACCATTGCCGACCTGAATCGGTTTCAAAAAATACTGCAGGATCGAGGGTACGATGAAACAGCACTTTCAGCTATCTGCCACGGCAACTTCCTCTCGTTATTGAAAAACGCATGGGCCTGATCAAATGAAGAATGATTTTTGCATGCCTCGCGGAATTGAAAACTGCATCTCCCCAGGCATCCTGATTGACGCCGAGCGTGTAGAGAGCAACATCAAACAGATGCTCTCAACCGTAAAAGGTGACTGCTCGCGGTTACGGCCTCATGTCAAAACGCACAAAATGGCTGATGTGATTCGCATGCAGGTGGATGCGGGCATCACCAAGTTCAAAGCAGCCACAATTAGCGAAGCGAGCGTGATCGCGCAGAATGGTGGTGAAGATATATTGCTGGCATACCAACCCATCGGCCCAAATGTTGCATTGTTGACCCAACTCATTCAAAAACACCCGAATGTTTCATTCGCAACGATCGTTGACCACGAGGACGCAGTCAATCAGCTTGCCAGTTCAATGCAAAATGCAGGCCTGACCCTACCAGTTCGAATTGATGTCGATTGCGGCATGCACCGCACCGGTATTCCATTTGGAGACTCATTGAACGCACTTCGGCAACAGATAGAAAACAAGGGTGCACTTGAGTACGAGGGTTTGCATGTATACGACGGCCATTTGCATCAACCCGATGCCGACACCCGGAAACGGGAAACAGAAGACATCATCCGACAGGTAGCGGCCTACGACAGGGAACATACAGCAGGCGTTGTTGCCGGAGGTGGATCACCGACCTTTCGCTTTTGGGCCGAAACAACTTCATGGGAATGTTCACCCGGCACAACCCTTTTTTGGGACATGGGTTACTCCACAGCCTTCCCCGAACTGCCCTATGAGATCGCGGTCGCACTCTTAACGAGGGTCATCAGCAAGCCAGGCAAAAACCTCTTTTGCGTGGACTGCGGCTACAAGGCAATCGCATCTGAAATGCCACTTGAAAATCGCCTTGCCGTGATCGGCATGGATGACGCAAAAATCGTCAGCCACAGTGAAGAACACATGGTGCTCGAGAGTCCTATGGCTAATGAACTCCGACTTGGCCAACCTCTACTGACGTTTCCTCGCCACGTCTGTCCCACAATGGCCCTGCACGAGACGACCGCGATCATTCGCGGAGGTGAGGTAAGTTCCGACAGGTGGACCGTCACGGCTCGCAATCGCCTCGGCATCTAACCACACTACCGGGTCTGATCTGATGTGCAGGTTGCTGCCCAAGCGTCTCGCCATGCAAGCTGCCCTGATTTACAAGCTGCCCTGATTCGCAAGCTGCCCTAATTCGCAAACGGGCACCACTCTGGCTTTTCACA
>CAXGRW010000337.1:0-6086 GCA_964012125.1 uncultured Rhodopirellula sp. | reverse complement strand
TGGATTTGATATTTCATGGTGTGAACCAGATTGGGTTCAAACACAACGGGTGGTTCCTCAGTGGAGCAACCGAGAGCAAAGAAAGTGAGGCTCGATGCGGCGAGTAGTCCAAGCCGTTTTGTTGGATTCAGCAACAACATAAAGATTCTTGGCGTGAGCGGCGGTGGTCGTACAAAACCTATTGTAGTCTCCACAGCCCTTTCAGGAATCGGTGCAGATTGTCGCGGCCCGTTCCAATGCGCCATCGATTCTACCCAGCACTCGTTCCTTTCCTAGGATCGCCAGGGTATCAAACATGCCGAATCCGCCTGCCTGACCCGTGGTCGCGACCCGAATGGCATGAATGATGTCTTTGAGCTCAATTTCCATATTCACGCAAAATTGCCCAACCTGTTGTTCAAGTTGATCGGCGCTGGAAAAGTCGACCTGTGCTAAATGACCACGGAGTTCCAGTAGCAACGGACGAGCATTTTGTGGTTTGCAGATTCGCTTATTGAAAGCTTTATCGTTAAACGTGAATTCATCGATAAAGAAGTAATCAAAGTCGAGGATGTCTCCGGCCATCTTGAGTCGATCGTCGGCTCCTTCAACGACTTTGGCAAGTTTTTCCTCTGCTTCAGGGGTTCCAAGCAAGCCGGCACGAGCAGCAAACGGTTGGGTTCTTTCAATGCGTGTCGCGAGTGGCAGTTGTGCGAAGGTGTCACCTTGAAAAGCAATCAGTTTCTTGGGATCAAATGACGCTGGTGACTTGTTCACCCTTTCTATCGTGAACAACTTGACCATCTCATCAACGGTGAATTTTTCAGTTTCTCCGTCGAGCGACCAACCTAGCAGCAGAAGGTAGTTGAGGATGGCTTCGGGCTCGAAACCAATCTCACGATAGAAGTCGATGATGACTGGATTGAATGTGTCGGCTTCAGCAGGGATATCACAGCGTTCAGCTATGTTCCTGCCTCGTGCGAGCAATTGGGCAAAGTCCTTGTTGTTTTCGTACTTCGCCAATTTTCGTTTGCTTAATTTTGCCGAGCCACCGGGTTCGGCGACATAAGGCAGGTGTGCGTATTGCGGTCGCTCATAGCCGAGCGATTCCAAAATGAAAATTTGGCGTGGAGTGTTTGGCAGATGTTCTTCAGCACGAACCACGTGAGAAATGTTGAAGTCATGATCGTCGATCACACTGGCGAGATGGTACAGGCAACTGCCATCGGGACGTTGGATGACCGTGTCCTGCTCCTGTGCCCATTCAAACTGGACCTCTCCACGCACCAAGTCATTGATCGTACATGTCCCCTCTCTCGGCATTTTCAGTCGCAGAGTACGCGGTCGACCTTCTGCTTCGAACGCTGCTGCCTGCTCATCTGTTTCTGCCATCCACTGACGGTCGTAGAAAAATCGTTCCCCTTTCTTCTCAGCAGCATCGCGTTCGGCTTTCAATTCATCGGGGGTCGCATAGTCGCGGTAGGCATGACCACTGGCAAGTAACTGTTCAGCTGCTTCCTGATAGCGTTGAGATCGCTTCGATTGATAGTAGGGCGTATGTGGTCCATCTACCTCAGGTCCTTCGTCCCAGTCCATTCCGAGCCATCGGAATCCGTCCAGAATCGGCTGTAAGGCTTCACTTACATTGCGGCCCGCGTCGGTATCATCAATTCGCAAGATGAACTGTCCCCCGCTCTGCCTTGCAAGCAGCCAGTTGAAGAGAGCAGAACGGACTCCACCGATATGGAGATAACCAGTGGGACTGGGGGCAAAGCGTGTTCGAATCATGGGAAGCTTATCGATCTTCAAGGGGGACAGGAGTGCCCGTGAAGATATACGAATCTGGTCGATTGACGTAGTGTGCCTATAAGCATGATCAGCGTCAGCCTTGTTCCATCGGCTTAGTGGTCCCCCAATTGCTGCCGAAGCGTTTTCATACCTCGATGCAAGAGACCGGCGATCGCGCCACTTGTTTTCCCTGTGATTTCCGCAACCTCGGACAATTTCAGGCCCTCAAGGTAGTGCAGGCGAATTGCTTCTCTTTGGGACTCGGGCAGGTTTTCCACTGCTTCTGCCATTTGGATAACATTTTCTCCGAGCATTACATTTTGGCTGGGAGTCGGAGATTGTCCGGCCAGTAAGCCCTCGAGTCGCAAAGAAGAGTGCGCGAGTTTTTGTTCCATGGACTGCTCGCGGCGGACATCCCGTTTGTCGCGATGCATGTCGCGATCGAGGTGACAGATATGGTGTGCCAAGATTTGACGCAACCAGCCTCTTAATTCCGCCTCGGTGGAACCCCGGAATCCATCGAATCCTTGCACAGCTTGAAGCATGGCTTGTTGCACCATGTCACTGGCGCCTACTTTTGCTTGAAAGGCTCGACGTAGCTGGATTCGTGCGAGCATTCGAAGATACGGCTCGTAGTCCGCGACGATGGCGGGATCGGTCACGTCAACTTTGGGATTGTCCTCGTCTTCAATTTGGTCATTCATGGTGAGTTATTTATGCGTCAGATTTGATTGAGTCGTTCTGCTCGATGAGATTCGCCGTTTCTGCCTTGATTGACTCAGTGACGACGGTCGCGAGCATGTCAAGTTCAGCTTCCGTAGCGATCAGTGGAGGCATCAAAATGATCACATCACCCAAAGGTCGGATCCAGACACCATTGCGAACTGTCCGGCGGCAAACAGATCGACCTAACTGTAATTCTGATGGAAAGGGTCGACGCGTTGCACGGTCAGCGACGAGTTCAATGCCCAACATCATACACCGGCCGCGGATGTCACCGACATGTGGTTGGTCTGACAGATCGCTGATTATCCGGTTTCGTAGATATTCACCCTTCTCTGCGACGTGATCGAGGTAGAACGATTCTGTCAGCAAATCCAGCGAGGCCATTGCTGCGGCCGCCGCCAGCGGGTTGCCTCCGAATGTGTGACCATGAAAAAACTGTCGTGAATCACTTGCCCGCGCCAAAAACGCGTTGAAAACATGAGGTCGAGCCACCGTAGCAGCCATGGGGAGATAGCCTCCTGTCAGACCTTTCCCGATGCACAGAATGTCGGGCGTCACGGATTCATGTTCGCAGGCAAACATTTTTCCGGTCCGACCGAATCCTGTCGCTACTTCATCACAAATCAATAGCACGTTGTACTGGTCGCAAAGTTCCCTCAAGTTGCGCAGCAAACCTGTGGGGTGGGTGATCATGCCTGCTGCTCCTTGAACCAACGGTTCCATCACGACCGCCGCCAACTCCTCGTGATGCTTCTCAAGCAGCTTTTTGATTTCGTTGGTGTAGTATTCAAGCGGTGTCACATCAATTTCAGAAGGGACTCGATAGCTGCATGGAATGGGGCCACGAACAGGCGAGAATAGAATGGGCGCAAAAAGCTGGTGAAAATATTTGATCCCCCCAAGGGAAACGGCACCCGTAGTATCGCCGTGGTAGGCGGATCCCAACGCAAGAAACCTTGTCTTCTTGGGTCTCGGATCCTCTCGCTGTTGCCAATACTGAAACGACATCTTGAGTGCTGCTTCGACGGCAGAGGAGCCATCGCTGCTGAAGAAAACGTGCCCCAGATCACCTGGGGTCAGTTCGGCCAGGCGTTTTGCAAGATCGTCCGTTGTTTGGCAGGACATACCCAACGTGGTGACATGCGCGACCCGTTGGAGTTGTTCCTGAATCGCGGAATCCAATTTGGCATGCCGGTGTCCGTGTACATTGCACCAGAGGCTGGAAACGCCATCGAAGAGTTTTTGGCCGTCAGTGGTGGTGAGCCAGCACCCTTCACCATGGTCGATGACTAGTGAATCATGGTCTGCCATCTGCGTAAAACCGTGCCAGTGAGCGACTTGTGGTTCAGTGGGGTTCGTCATAGATCCATTCATTTAGGTGCATTTGCGGTTCGCATCGCTGCAGGAAACCGCTAAAACTAAGGGGTCCGCAACCAACGGAGTGAGACATCGATGGCACGAGAAGCAGTTTACCAACAATCTGATCCTGAGACCTCGGAGGCTCCTGTGCCTCCAGAGCAGGATAGCTCCCTGCGTCCTAAACGCATGGACGAAATGGTCGGCCAGCGTGATGTGATCGAGAGGCTTAAGATTGCGATCGAGGCAGCCCGACAACGTGGTGAACCCTTGGGGCACATTCTGTTTGACGGCCCACCGGGACTCGGAAAGACCACTTTCGCAACCGTGATTCCAGCGGAAATGGAGACGGTCGTCCAGATGGCCAATGGTGCGGGCCTGAAAGCGCCCAAGGATCTTCTGCCCTACCTCACCAATTTGTCCGAGGGCAGTGTCCTTTTCATTGATGAAATTCACCGCGTTCCCAAGGCGGTCGAGGAATACCTCTACACCGCCATGGAAGACTACCGGATCGATATTGTTCTGGGGGAAGGAGTCAGTGCTCGTACACTCAACTATGAATTAAGGCCATTCACGCTGATTGGGGCGACGACACGGGCTGGCATGCTGAGTGCTCCGTTGAGAGACCGTTTTCAGATTCGCGAACATCTAGGCTGGTACACCGAGCCAGAGCTTTGTGAGATCGTGCGACGCAACTCAGTGAAACTGGAAATTCCCGTCGACGATCCATCGGCAAGCGTGATCGCAGCACGTAGCAGGAGCACTCCGCGTTTGGCTAACAATCGCTTGCTTTGGGTGCGTGATTACGCGCAGAGTAAAGCGAATGGGAAAGTGAGCGACGCCGTCACGACAGCCGCACTCGATATGATTGGGATTGATGTGCTGGGGCTCGATAAACAGGATCGTGGCTATCTGGATACGCTGATTCGTGTCTTTGCCGGTGGGCCTGCCGGACTGGAAGCGATAGCCCATACGATGAATGTCAGTGGCGATACGCTGGAGGATGAGGTTGAGCCATTCTTGCTGCGCAGCGAACTAATCGTGCGCACGCGTCGAGGCCGCATTGCCACTGACAAAGCATATGTGCACCTGAAGCGGCTTCCGCCGAGTGCCACTGGCTGATGCGAGGACAATGTTCCATTCTGCCCTGTGCCGTCAGTTGGATTTGCTGCTTCGTTTCCGAACGGCCTTCTTTTTTGCCTGTGTTGCCTCGTCTGGTTTCGTAGCTGATGCCGTCCTCTTCCGTTGAGGTGCGGTCGTTTTTGCAAGCGATCGAGACGTTTTTTTCTTTGGTTTTCGCCGAGGCGCTGGCTTGGGTTTGATCACTGACTCATAGATGTCGATGTATTGCTCAACCGAAAGTCGCTCTACAGCTTCTGCGATAACATTCAGTGGAAGTTCTTCTGTGTTTTTAAATCTCACACAGGACTTTCCCATGTTCATCTTTTTGCCTGTTGCTTTCCAAGCCTGTTGAAACCATTTGTTTTCATCACTGCTTGAGTACTGAGCGTAAAGGTAAAATGAACAATGGTTTTTTTGTGATGCTAAACAGATGTAAGGTAACGGTTCCTTGGGATTGCAGTGATATCCCGCTGGGTACATGCGATGCGTTACGAAGTAACCAATCATGCCGTAATGCATTCCTTCTTTGAAACCAGTCGGAAGACTTTGCTTGATCAGTTTGCGAAGGCAGGTAATGATTTTGCGTCGTTCTGGTGGCAGTTCCTTGATGTATGCGGCAGCGGTGATTGCTTTACTTTGCATCGTTATTCTGTTGAATTGGCAGGGAGTTGGGTGACAGTTCCATTCCGCTTGCCAACAAGATTGATTCTTGAACCGTTACATCATGTTCTGAGTTCCATGCCAATTCCTTTTGGCCTCGGATCACGTTGGCGAGATCCTCGAATTCAGCGTCGTAGCGACCACCCGATGTTGGTATCTCAATGTCCTGAAAACCTTTTTTGAAATTTCCCCGCGGTCGGTCCAATGCGAGGCTGACCTTAGGCGGTTCCAAAGGATTGATTTGAAATGTCCCCTGTTCGCCAACCACATTGAAATGGCGTCTCGGAAATCCAAAGGGATCGATGTGGTTGCAGCGCACAGTCGCTATTGCGTGTGGGTAATCAAATACGGCAAGCTGATTGTCCAGAAAGCTATCTTTGTTCGGATAGCTGCTACGGTTGTGAGCAGTGATTTTTTCGGGACGTCCCAGGATCGTTACCATGGCGTCGATCAAG
>CAXGRW010000336.1:0-6087 GCA_964012125.1 uncultured Rhodopirellula sp. | reverse complement strand
CATAATACGTGTAGCGTGCTGCATCCGGCGCCACCTCAGTATCAGTTGGGAAGGTGTTATTGAACTCACCGATCGTCATGTAAAGCGAAACCTTGTGCAGCAAATACATCAACAAGAAGACCGCGCTGACTGCCAGGGCCGAAAGCATCATAGTCTTATGACGTCGTGCCCTACCCCGTTTGATACTGATCAATCCCATCAGCAAGAGAACAGTGGCGGTCAAATTCAAAGCCGCGGTGAGGTGCGGTAAATTGCCAGCTAGAAATTCCCACATTATGACTTTTCTCCGTTAATCATTTCTCGAATCTTCTCCTGCAATTTTTTAAATTGTGGCTTGTCCGGCCAATTATAGAACCCTTCGATTTTCCCCTCTGGGTCAACCAGAACGAAGCGTTCGGTGTGAAATTGTTTATTCACAGGTTGTTTAAAAATCTCACCCCCTATCCGTCGGATGTAGGTCAAATCTCCCGTCATGAACAACCACTGCTCCGCGTCCGCGCCAAATCTTGCTGCGTACTCTGTAAGCACCTCTGGAGTGTCCGTTTCCGGATCCACTGAGATCGCAACGAACCGCACCCCTTCTCCTTTGAATGCTTCCTGTAGTTCTTTCAATTTCTGGTTCTGTTGAACACAAATACTTGGGCAGGTGCTGAAGAAGAAACTGACCACATAAGGCTGGCCCAAAAGTTGTTCGCTTTTGACGAGTTCTCCGTTTCTTTCGATCAACTCAAATCTGCTGAGCCATTCTTCATCATCTGGTGGATGACTGGGATCAGGATTCTCGATATTGGAAAGTGCATCGGGATCATCTTTGATATCGCTGCCATCATTCCTGAACACAATATCACCTGGCCCTGGTTGCTCGACCTCTGCTTGTCTCAGATAGGGACGTATTATGAGTCCCAGGCCGGCACCAGCCAGCAGAATCAAAGTAATATTCCAAGCAGTTCGCATTACAAGCCCTTTAAACAATCACATCTACTTTGCGGCTTCCCCTCATCAATTGCCATGCAACAGCCAACGTAGCAGAGGCTGCCAACACAGTAACGGTCCAACAAATGACGGACGAAGGTGCGAAACCCGCGGCGGAAAAATCAATTTCTGGAAAAAGCAAACGGCGCATTTCGACCATTGAGTAACTCAGTGGATTGGCCCGCATGATAGCACCAAGGATCCATTGCCCGATACTTGCATCGGGCCCTAAAGCAGGGATTGGAAAGAAGGTACCACTGAGAAGCCACATTGGCATTAAGCCGAGCATCATGATGGCATGAAATCCCTGCGTACTTTCCATTGGCCAAGCAACAATCATACCGAGGCCGCACATCGCCAGTGCTACCAAAGCCAACAGCCCCAGCAAGGGCAACACTGCCCCACCGGGATCAGCAGTTCCTACTACCCAGACGAGCAATAGAAAAAAGACTGCCTGAACCCACGCGATCGCCGAGCCGCCAAGAACTTTACCAACCAGCACGGGCCACCGCCCCACCGGAGCGACCAAGACTGCCTGCATGAAACCTTCACGGCGGTCTTCGATAACAGAGATCGTCGAAAAAATCGCAGTAAAAAGAACAATCAGTGCCAAGGTGCCTGGCAGGAAAAACTGCAGAAAATTGAGCTCACCTGCACTTTGAAAAGCTCCGCTAAGACCCGTTCCGAATAAAAGCCAAAACAGCAGTGGCTGAGCAATGGCGGCCGTGACTCGATTCCTCTGGCGGAAAAAACGTACCCACTCACGTTTTGCCAACATCCACGCAGCTGCCATTCCTACACGAAATCGACGCGTAGGCACCTCCTCCATGCTGTTGGTGACGGGCGATTCAGTGATGGGTGTTTCCGTGATGGGCTGGGGCGCAAAGTTCATTGGCTCAATGCTCCTTGGCCCAGCTGCTTAGCTCGAATAGGGATTCGGAACTGGCAGCTCACCATGCCGTCGCCCATTCTCGAATTTAAGATACTCATGTATTGAATGCCTCCCCAGTCTTCGCGATGAAGACATCCTCCAAGCTAGGTCGCCCGAGACTGATCGACTGTGCTTCCTCACCGAGCGTTTCAACCAGAACAGGTACAAGTTTCGCGGGCGACTCAACTTTCAAACGAATTTGATGATGCAATCTTTGTGGTGTAAGTCCAAGTTGGTCTCGAAGAATACTTTCCGCACGCAAAGCATCATTTGCCACGATGGTGATCACCCCTTCGCCCATTTCCGCCCTCAGATCACTTGGTGCTCCCTCTGCAATCAATTTCCCCTGTGACATGATTGCGATATCATCAGCTTTATCAGCTTCTTCCAGCAAGTGGGTCGTCAACAACACAGCCATGCCCCGGCTGGCCATTTCACGAATGGCATCCCAAAGTTTCAGACGAGCTGACGGATCCAATCCAGTGCTGGGTTCATCGAGCAAAAGCAATCGCGGTTGGTGCAACATTCCTTTGGCCAGTTCTACTCGCCGCTTCAATCCACCGGAAAGCACTTGGCACCGATCATCACGCCGATCTAAAAGGTCCAACTGCTCCAGCAATGCGTCTCGACGTCGACGCAGTTCTGAGCCGTGAATTCCATAAAGCGCTCCTTGGCAGGCAATGTTTTCATCGACTGTCAATTTCATATCGAGACTTGGAGATTGAAACACAATTCCAATTTGCTCGCGTACACGCAATGGCTGGCTGGCACTGTCGAAGCCACCGACAAGAACTTGACCTTGCTGAATCGGTAGAAGCGTGCACAGAAGGCGAAAGAGAGTGGTCTTGCCACTGCCGTTGGGGCCCAGCAGCGTAAAAACCCGCCCGGGGCGGATATCAATATCAACACCACGAAGTGCGTGATGCTCACCGTAGTGATGATGCAAGTTCCGCACCGTGCAAACAGGTTGCGGCTCAAGCAATCCGCTGTCGCTCACCAGAGCACTCACCAGAAAAGACGCAATGTGACAACAGCCAACACTGCAGGAAGGACGAGCAAAGATGATCGCAACAATTTACGTGCAGTCTGGTCATCAGGAGAATTTGCGAACCGGATCGAAGCAAGCAACATTGGCCAGGCGGAAGCAATCACGGCGATCGAACCTACGATCGCACCACTGATGCCCAAGGGTAACCAACAAAGTGTGACTCCCATCCCAATCAATACCGCTGAACCAACGATACTTTGCCAGCCCGCGCTTCGCCCGGTTGGTTCCTCAGTGGTTGTCATTTTGAATCCCGCTTCTTGATACTGGCGCCGGTACATCCAAGCAATCGCCATGAAGTGCGGGTACTGCCAAGCAACCAGAACGCCCACCAACAACCAACCCGTCCAATCGGTTAGTAGACCGCCTGTTGCGGTGTAACCAATCAAAACGGGAATGGCCCCTGCGATGGCACCCACAGTCGTATTCCAAGCGGTGCGAACCTTCATGGGCGTGTAAACCAGCACATACAACAGCCATGTGGCAACCCCGACGGCGGCAGGGGTTGGGCCGAAGAAAGTAGCGAGGATTGCGGTGCCGGCACCCCCGAGAGCCGCAGCGAAAATGACAGCGGGCATGGGTGACATTCGACCGGACGAAATTGGTCGATTTGCAGTTCGGGTCATTCGCGAATCAATCACGCGTTCCCAAATCTGATTGCTCGCGCCGGCACTACCAGCGATCGCAGCAGTGCCCAGTAATAACCAAAACAGACTACCTGCAGCAACGAGCCCGGAAGCTCCAATCATTGCCGTAGCACACGTCGTCACAAGAATCATGACGACAATACGAGGTTTCGTGAGTTGTAGAAAATCGGACAACAGAAGCGATACCGCTGAGCGACGCTTGCCAGAATTGCTGTCATTGACGGTGGTATTCGAACCGCCCTGCCCTTCCCCATGGTTTGACACAACCCCGGTGCTTGCCTTGGATTCCGTTGGTGACAAATCTATCGATCCTCTACCTTCCTGCGCCGGCGTCTTCCCAGAGCGCGCTGCGGTGCGCACCGTTGTCGCCGTTTCAGCTGAAAGTAGGTCCGTTGCCATGGTTTTGTGAGAGCCGCCTAGGCGGTGACTGGTTCAAGTAACGATTCGTTTGTTTTTTGTTCGTTCTTCGGTGAAGACTTGGCAACCGTCTGTTCGGTAACCACCTGTTTTGTCGGCCTATTGCAACAATACCGCACTCTCAGCAACCGAACGCAAAGCACGACTGAGAGAGCCAAAATCAGTGAGCCCGTTGCTACATGCGAGGTCACGATGATCGAATCGGAAAAACCTTTGGCACGGACCAAGAATCCGGTCGAACCCGGCACCCAAGCCAAAATAGCTGGCCACCCATAATTTGCTACCCATGTTCCCACGCCCAACGCGATCTGAACAGCCACCAATCCTATCAACAATCCTGCTGGCCGCGACAGCGTCAAATCGCCGCAGCGTCGGATCCTGAGCCAAGCCAAACCTGTGAAAAACCACAGCAAAAGTGCCCCGATCACATGAGTGGCGACAATCATCGCAAAAACGCCGGGCGCCGCGTTGGGCTGCACATGGCGAAGCTGTGCCCCCAAAACCAACTGCAAATAGCTCATCACTGGGATCAGCGCGAACAGCACGATCAGACCAGAACCAACGTGAATCGAGTTCTTACGGCTCAAATACTCATTCCAACGACGACTCGTGATCACCGCAGTCGCGGCGCAAAGGGCAAAAAACGCAGGCCCAAAACAACCGTGAACCATAGCCAACGTACGGTCCCCGAGAACTACCCGCATCCCGCCAAGGAGCCCTTGGGTAATCACAGCAACGAGCAGACCGATGGTCAGGACGAACACCCATCGTCGTGACTCTTTGAAATAAGCTGAGATGACGATTGCGATCGCGACCAAACCAACGACAGCACCCAACAGACGATGCCCGTGTTCAATGAACAAATCAAATGGCCCCAACAACCACGTTTTGTAAGGATACAAAAAGAGGTTGTAGCCATACGTTCCTGGCCAATCTGGAACAGCCATCCCGGCATCATAGGTTGTGACCAAGCCACCGACCCATATCAGCGGCCAGACCAGACACACCAGTAGTACGCACAAACGATGGACGAGTTGCCCTGAGTTTTTCTGCTCGATGAGGGTAGATTCGGAAGCCATATTTCGCTCAACGACCTTGATTGCTGTTCCGACGAAATAAGTGTTCAGCAGCCATCCCGCCGATGACGCAGCCAGTGCCCCAGAACAAGGCGGACGCAACCATCCCTGTAAACCCGGTGAGTGACATGACGCCGTAACCTATTGCCAACCCAACGATTGCACCGCTGGAGCGATAAAACTGTTTTGTCCGCTGTGGTTGATCTGTCATCAATTATCCGATGTTGGAACCCTGACTGCCCGTTCTCCTACAGTTTACTGTGACGTCGAGAGTTGCTGCACATATCTTACGAGATCCCAAATTTGCTCGGTCGTCAATCCTTTTCCATTTGGTTCACTGACGACTTCGACAGCCGGCATCGGCGTACCAGCGATTCCCTGCGTGATGCGTCGATACAGCGATGCTGAATCGCCTCCGCCATGAAAAACACCATCGCGAAGTGTCCGGGGAGCGATCGTTCGGGGTCGTAATGCTCCTGCATCCCTGAACGGCTTCATCGCTGCGCGATCATCGGGTGTCAAGCCAATGCGTGTGGTGTATTCCTTGGTCCAATCATCATAGTCGAGTGTCGGAAGGCTCCCATCGCCCTCTGGCCCATGGCAACCGGCACAGTTGGCAATCTTGCCATGGAAAAATTCATTGCCCCTCGCGACAGAAGCTGCCAGTTGCTCGCCGGAGAGTTCTGTGAACACCGGGACGTCAACCTGATACTTTTCTGCCTCCGCCCAATCTTTATGAACACGGTCCACTACCTCTTGCACGACTTCGCCACCCTCCGTGTCGTCCCGACTGCTCAGAACCAAGTCCGCTGTTGGAGAGGTCTCACCGTAGTCCAGTTCATCGATAGCCGCTGCAGTCATCCTGCGTTCGACCTCTCCCCGCGTTGACAGAAAGACAACGTAATCAACCAAGGCGCCAAGATCTTGAGGGTCGAGCAATGCAAACGACGGCATGGCCGTCCCTGGAATGCCTTCTGTTAGCAGTTCACGTATGTCGCG
>CAXGRW010000335.1:0-6093 GCA_964012125.1 uncultured Rhodopirellula sp. | reverse complement strand
CGGGAACTGCTTGATCGAGAAGCCTTGAGAAGTTCCAAGGTGGCATCCCAAGCGGCCCCAATTCACTCGCATCGCTCCAGTCACTGTCATCATAAGCGGCGATTATCCAATCTGAATTTCCAGCGAATGCATTTTCAGCCGTCACTTTCCAAGTTCGGCTCGAGCCGTATTCCATTTTGCCATCGATTACTAACGATGCCAGCAGACCTGCAGCACCGCCTTGATTGATTGCCTTGATCGCGATCACATTTTTCCCAGCCCGCAGGTGCTTGGATATCTCGTATTGAGCCGGTGACATCCATGGTTCATTGGTCCCCAGCTGATGCCCATTCACATAGGTCACCCCAATGTTGTCCACGCTAACTCTCAACTCGGCTCGCTTTGGCTTACCACTGAGTTCGACTACAAGACGAAAATACCTAGGCTCATTGTCTTGATCACGTTTCGCTGCCTCGGGAGAATCCCAGATCCACTTGGCTGATTGCCACGCGACGACAGCGTCCATTTTCTGATCAGCCTTACGCTTCCTCTCGGTAACAGCCTTGTCAAGTTCGAGCATCGGCAGCACTTCGGGGATACCTGGCGTGACAAGCTGACTCAAATCTGGGTGATCGTACTCTCCACGGGTCAGAACATAGGTTTTGCGAGGTCCCTTTTCTTTCATGATCATCACAGAAGCTTGCTTCGCCTCCAGATCTTTTTCCAGAACTTTGATCTCGCGATTGATCGTCGATACATGCCGATCCATCAGCGGTGTGGTTTTCCCGAACTCTTTATTGATCAGCTTCCATTGGTCGTCCGTTCGTGCTGCAACCGGCGTTGCCAGCACCTCTGTGATCTCAGAAGGAGCTTTACCTTGAAGATTTCCCTCCCATTTCATCCGAGGCTGAATCAGCTCGGGTGGATGCAACTGATACCGCTTTAAAGTTGCGATGCGGGCTAGCACATCCGCTTGATATTCCTGCTGCCCCGTTAACAAACCATCCATCCGCTGAACCGGCGCTGTATTCCCATTTGCGGCTCCTGAACCTGGCTCGTGAGCAGTGTCAAAGAAGGCAAAGAAGCGATAATAGTCTTTTTGCGTGATCGGATCGTATTTGTGTGAGTGGCATTGTGCACATCGCATGGTCAGCCCCATGAACACGGTTGAAACCGTGTTGATTTTGTCGGCGATATAAATCACACGGTACTCCTCAGGCAGAGTTCCCCCTTCATGTGTATTCATGCTGTTCCGAAGAAATCCGGTCGCCAAGCGTTGCTGGTCCGTCGCGTTGGGCAACAGATCCCCAGCCAACTGCTCCGTTAAGAATTGGTCATAGGGCATATTCTGGTTCAACGCATTAATAACCCATTCACGCCATAACCACATATCTCGATGGTCATCGATCGAAAAACCATTGGTGTCGGCATAGCGAGCAGCATCCAACCAAGGGACAGCCAAACGCTCTCCGAAGTGCTTTGACCCAAGCAGGCGATCAACCAGTTTTTCGTAGGCATCATGACGCTGATCTGAAACGAACGAATCGACCTCTGCTGGGGTGGGTGGCAAACCCGTCAGATCCAATGACAGACGACGGATCAGTTGCTGCCGCGTCGCTTCAGAACCAAGGCTCAGACGTTGCTGACCCAACTTACGCAGCACAAATGCATCAATGGGATTTCTGACGTGCTTTGCCAAGTCAGTTTTCGGCACATCAGGCCTTGTCGGGCGGACGTAGGACCAATGCAGTTCATAGCTTGCCCCCTGACTGATCCACTGCCTGAGAACCGCAAGTTCCTCCGTGTTGACCGCGTTGCCTGGTGCCGGGGGCGGCATCTTCTCGTCAGGATCTTTCGAAATCAAACGCTGCCAACCCGTATTCTCATTCAGGTCCATCTCACTAAAGGCGTCAGCGATTCCTTCGGCTAGATCAAGCCGCAAACCGGACTCCGCTTCATCTGGACCATGACAATGAAAACAGTGAGCCGCGAGTATCGGCCGAACGTCACGATTGAATCGAACTGGCTTAGATTCATTTGCTGAAACATGCCCCAATGGCATGCAGATGCCAAACGACACGCACGCGAAGAACATACTCACCCGCGCGAAGCTACCAGTATCCAAAACCCTACCTGCTTCCATGTTCAATCAACTACCTAAACCAGAGTGACAAAACCACTCTCTTATTGTGACCACCGGTTCGAAATCCGTCTTGTAATAATTAAGCATTTTATTGTACATAGCGCGCACGAACCGTTTCCTTTGCAACTCGCAATATCCCCAACGGGACTTCAAGTAGCTGCACTTTATCAATCGTTAACTACAAAAAGCGATGCAACCGCGGTGATTTTTGCTCGGCAGTCAATCAAGCGGGAACCATCGAGCACGTTCGAACTCTTGAAGCCTCATCTTCGCGTGGTGGTAGACACGGCGTGAGAGATGATAAAAGCACGAACGCGGCCTCCGCGAACGCCAAGTCAAAGACGCTAAAAATGGCGTTAAAACGCAGAAACTCCCTGAGGACCAGCTTGATTAATAGAAAGTATCAGCATCAATCGCACTACGAAGGATAGAGAGCGATAAAAATTGAATACCACACCTCATAAGAGTGTATCGCATCGCGAGCTGCCACAAAAAGGCAAGAGACTCAGCAGAAAACCACAAAACACGCGCCCCCTATCTATCCTCGAGCAGCCTAGAAATACGCCCAAATAACTTTTTGAGCAATTCACGCGTGAATACCGACATTGTGGCCTCATAGAAAAGAGCAGCACCGCCGCAGGCTTCCAAAGCTGCTAGATTCATGCAACAGCGTAGAAGAATGAAGCTCTCTTTTGATTCCCTAATTCAATGAAGGAAGACTTTGACATGGCTGAACTAAACTCACTTTTGATCGCACAAAACGATGGTGCTGCAGCAGCAGCAGCAGGCGGGGTGATGCTCGTTTTCACGCTAATTTCCTTTGCCGTATCTCTCTTGGTTATCATTGGGACGTGGAAAATGTTTTCCAAGGCAGGTAAGCCTGGCTGGGCATCCATCGTTCCGATCTACAACATGGTTGTCTTGCTTGAAATCACGGGCAAGCCGATCTGGTGGATCCTGCTCCTATGCCTTCCGTTGGTTAACTTTGTGATCGTGATCGTTCTGTGTCTCGCCTTGGCAGAGCGTTTTAGCAAAGGAGGCGGCTTCGCAGCAGGGCTTATCCTACTGCCCTTCATCTTCATTCCCATGCTTGGTTTTGGTAGCGCGACTTACCAACCCGCTGCGCCTGCAGCAAGCTGAGGCCCGACCTGCTAGTTCGCTTAGTTAAGCAAACATAATTTTATTGAGCCAATGATGCTCGCAACACGCAACGGTGAGTCAGATCAGTTCTCTGATCGGTTCGCCGTTTTCTTGTACTGCAAAGACCGGTCTTCCCCGGTGATCTAAATAGGTCTGGTCTTTTCGGATTCCCATGTGATGATAAATGGTCGCCGCCAAATCTCCGGGCGTGACAGGGCGATGCTTGATTTGCCCTCCATCCTTCTCGGTCGCGCCAATCACTTGGCCATGCCTCATCCCACCACCAGCCAAACACATTGACATGACCTGTGGCCAATGATTCCTTCCATCGTTACTGCCTTGCGTCCCCATCAATGGTGTCCGCCCGAACTCACCCATAGCCACCACAAGCACCTCATCCAAAAGACCTCGCTGCTCGAGATCGGATACGAGTGTCGTGATCAGGTGATCGAACAGAGGTAGAAGAGGCTTCAGTCCTTTTGAAATACCACCGTAAGGCGGGATGTTGTCACCATGATTATCCCACGTGCCTGACGCTGTGTGATAACTCAAATCGATCGTAACAAACGAGACACCTTGTTCAACCAAACGTCTCGCTAATAAAGCCTGCTGACACCACAAATGCGAGCCATACATGTCACGAACGGATTCCGGTTCACTTGAAACATCAAAAGCTTTTTGAACGCGTCCACCAGTCAGCATGTCCACAGCTTGCTGTTGATAGGTATCCATTGCATCCATACTGCCTGACACATCGATTTCACGTCGCATAGCGTCCAATTGACGAAGCAAACTGACTCTGTGGTTGATGCGTTCAAAATCGAGATCTCGCGGCAAACGGAACATTGGAGAAGACGAGACCTTTCCCGTATCCCTTCCCACTAAATCATAGACAGGCAGCGTAGCAGCCTGATTTGCCATGAATGGATTGTACTGTTGGCCTAAATCGCCAGCGTGCGCCACATGGGAACGTGATTTCTGAAACGCAACGTAGGGAGGCACCCCCGGTTCATTGGCACCTCGATATTTGGCAATGATTGAACCGATAGCAGGGTAGCGTTCACCGTTGGAATTTGAGCGGGGCGATGCTTCTCGATTTCCGGTCTGCATTACCTTGTTGGGTTCATGATTGCTTTTCTTACAATCCACAGAACGTAGCAGCGTGAACTTATCGAGCATCGCTGCCTGCTTGGGTAAATGCTCGCAGATAAATTCACCAGGGATCGCAGTGGAGATGGGAGAGAAGGGCCCGCGATTCATCAAAGGGCGATCTGGTTTCATGTCCCAAGTATCGATGTGACTTGGCCCACCCGTCATCCATAGCAGAATGACCGATTTCCTCGACGGCATCGAACCACCAGCCAGCGCAGACTCGTTTCTTGCCCGCAACAATTCTGGCAGACTAAGTCCAGCAATCCCGGCCATCCCGGCCTTGACCACGTTCCTGCGACCCACGAGACATAGACCCTCGCGCTCAGTACCCAGAAAAGATTCAAAGGCATGAGCTGAATGTAAGCTTCCGCAAAATCGACGATCTGGCATAACGTGCACCTCAGGTAAAACTGACACAGCACATTTTAAGGCAAACGTAAAACCCTCGCCTACACCCAATAGGCAAACCTAATCGGCTGGCGATGTGCACTTCAAATTCACCACACCAAGGATGTAAAAAAGCATGATCACCGATCTCACACTCACTTCATGGGTGGATAGCACATGATTCCCCAATCCTCATCTGCTCCCCACTGAGCCCAGACTCTCAGGAAGGTTCGCAACAAGTGTTCCATCATCTGCGAGCATCGTCTGATGGCGATTCTGTTATAGGAACTATCGTACGTCGATGCTCCATGCACCAATTGACAACGCAACAAATAGATCCGTTCGAACAGACGTTCCATGACCATGGTCCAATTTTTCTCGACATACCACATTTGAGCGTCGACTCGGGTGCGCCTGACACGTTTTGCTCGTTTGTCGGTGGGTTCCTGCCAAAAGAAACGACTCAGGTACTCGTCATCGAAGAGCGTCATTGCCAGTTTCTTGTGCTCTGTTAGCTGTGTTTTTATCAAGTCCCCCTGATCGAGTTCCAACATGCGATCAAGAAAATGCTGCCAGCACTCAACGTCAGATACGGGTTCCTGACGCTCACCATCCCACTGTCCATAAAGTGCATTGAAGGCTGTCCAAAGACTGAGAAGCACATGATCCAGTACCTGATCGTCCTGAATTTCCTCGACTCTCTGCAGCCAACTGCAGGCACGATGAAATCGAATGTTGGTCGGATGCTGCGGATGCTCCATGTTCAGCCGCTCCTTTTGCGGCTTCCAGAGTCGCCTCAGTTCGCGAACAGTCAAACTTGCTTCAGACATGTAAGGACCTCCCGATGAAAGCAACACACCGACTCTAACAACCAATACTCCTACACCAGCTCAGGCAGACGCCAACTCTCACGCATCAAAACTTTCGCGAAGTCGCTTTGCGGAGAATAGAATCGCTTCGCTTCCTTTGGCAATCCGGTCAGCAAAACCGACGAAACCGTGGAACACCCCGTCCCAGCGTCGCAAAGCAACCTGATTGCCAGCAGCCTTCAACCGCTCAGCATAAATTTCTCCTTCATCCCGCAAGGGATCATATTGGGCAGTGATTACGGTTGCAGGCGGCAAGTCCGACAGATCAGCGACCCGAGCAGGCGATGCTAACGCAGACTCACTGGCAGCTGCCTCACCCAAATAAAGTTCCCAAAACATCTTCATCCCCAAGGCGGTCAACAAGTACCCCTCTGCATTCTCGCGGTAGGACTCAGTCGCCTGCTCGGCATCGATTACCGGATA
>CAXGRW010000334.1:0-6102 GCA_964012125.1 uncultured Rhodopirellula sp. | reverse complement strand
ATCTGAGTGTCAGTCTCGCCAAGGTGTACTGTAGGACAAGGAAGCCTGTCCGCATTCTGGTTCACCCAACAAATCCGAATTACATCCTTTGTTTGGAAATGTTACCTTGTGGGCTTGACTGGTAATGTTGAGTAGGTGGGCAGTCCATTCTGCCGAAGTTTCGAGGCGACCGACGTTAGCTTCTGCCTTGATTTGGCACGCGATACTGCAATGAACCTTGCAGGAGGAGTTCGTTCAGACTTCCATCGCTGCTGCCGAAGGTATCGGATTCGATCCCCGGATGTTGCAGCATGGTGACGTACATATTGCTGAGTGGCCTTGCTCCCTTACCGAGTTCGATAACCCCTTTACGCAGGTTGGCAAGGATCTGATTCACTGTCTGACGTTTCAGAGGCATTCTGAAAGTCCTTCCCGAACGGTACGCCCCATCAAGATTCTCTCACTCACAATGGTGCAATTCTTCGGGGGGAGGTCACTTTGCGTGAAGCAAGATACCTGAATAAATCTGTCGTGAGCAAGGAGGCGAACACCGACTTGTAATTACCACACCTTTAGACATCGGACCCGTTGGCCTGGTCAAGGTTCGAGAGTCAGTTAGTCTCTCATTTCCTCCCATACAAACACGAAAGATAACTCGCATGAATGACTCATGGACTCGGTTCGATATAGCCAGTCGGTAGATCAGGTCAAATGAGTCCTTTGACCTCGCCATCGAGGCCTTGAAGAACTAACGCCTTAACAGCAACAGTTTGCTGATCCCGTACGTCGATCAAAACCGGTGCCGGGCATCCGAACGCGGCGAGTTGTGTTATACTTGATACCGACGCAGTGCGATGAAATGACTTCGAAGACGCGTATCACTTGGTGTTTTTTCGAGCGGTGATCCCCGCTTTAGTAATGGCAAGAACGATCATTTTCTTGGACGTGGGCAGCAGATGATGAGTTTAGGGCGGTTCTTGGCAGCGTTCATCATTTGCTTGATGACACGTCCTTTGTTAGGTTTCGAAAAACCCAATATTTTGATCATTGGTGATTCGATCTCGATCAACTACACGCCGATAGTTCAGAAGATTCTGGCAGATGAAGCGAATGTAAAACGTGTGCCGGGGAACTGTCGATTCTCGGCTTACGGAGCTGAGCATGTTGAAAATTGGGCCATGGATGAGAAGTGGGCTGTGATCCACTTTAACTTTGGGCTCTGGGATTGGTATGGCTGGCAGCAGGGCACGAAAGCGACTCCGAAGAACTATCGCAGGAACCTGGAACGGATCGTCGGGCATCTGAAGGCAACCGGTGCCAAGTTGATCTTTGCTACCACCACGCCGCCTTGCCCCGAGGCCGAAGGCAGTTCCCGAGTATTGGTTACGCCGGATCGTGCGAAGGAGTTTCGTGATGTGGCTTTGAGCGTGATGAAGGCCAACGGGATCGCAGTCAATGATCTTCATGGAACAATGTTCCCCGTGCTTGCGAAACATCAGAAGGCCGCTAACGACGTTCACTTCAAACCATCGGGTCGGGATCTATTGGCGGTGGAAGTGGTGGCGTCAATTCGTAACGCGCTGAATCTGGAAGCGGTGGCTGGTGAGCAACGACGCGCAAGTGAACCCGTTGGTAAAATCCTCACTGCTGCTGAAAAGACCGGTTTCTTGCAGTCTGCGGTTCACGGGGGGGACGGCCCTCAATCGAGAGCAGCCGGATATGAAGAGCAGATTGCGCCGCTTTTGAAACAAAATTGCTACCGGTGTCACAACGAAGAGACGCATCAAGGCGATATTCGCCTTGACAACCTTATGGCTGATCTCGCCCGTGAGCGTGAGTTGTGGGATAAGATCGAAGAACAGATTGCCACGAACGAGATGCCGCCTGAGAAACCTTTTTTGAGCGAAGATCAACGCGTCAAAATTATTGATTGGATCAGTGCCCAGAAGGATAATATCGATTGGTCAGCCTATCGACAGGCGGGGCATGTGACGTTGCCGATGCTCAATCGCAACGAATATGAAAATACCGTGCGTGCGCTGTTCAATGAAAAGCACTTTCAAGACGACGATACACATTTCGATTTTGCAAAAACCCTGTCCGATGATGGCGTTGGTGACACAGGGTTTGGTTCCGATCGGGATTCGCCGTCTCTTGCGATGACCAGTGCGCGGATGGAAAAATACGTTCGTATCACTGAAGACGTGCTTGATTACTACCTCTACACAGACGAGTCGATTACCTATCAAGCCGAAGCGGAAGAGATGAAGGCGACAACCGCAGTTTTGACGCCGACGGAAAATGGCATCATGATCAAGGCCAACCGCGACTCCCTCTACACTCGCTGGCAATACCCACGGACCGGTTGGTATCTCATCAATGTGAAGGCGTGGGGTGAACGCATTGATAACCGTGCTTGCGCGGAGATGGTCATTTATCTGGACCGTGAAGAAGTCGGCCAGGTACGCCTGCTTGCGACCAGAGCTCAGCCGGGAAATTATCGTTGCCTGGTATGGATCGAGAAGGGGTACCACACTTTGCGTTTTCGTCCGCAGCGGTCGGGTATGACGCAAGAAGAGTCATTGCTACCAGTGCCACCACCCTTCCCGGACAATCCGGTGATCGCTGACTTTAACGATCTGGGTTTGGGGACGGGCGTCTACATGTGCATGGACAAGATGGCAATTCGCGGTCCGTTGACCAAACTACCGCAAGACTTCAATCGGAACGAGCACTATCGAGAAGGACTTACCGGGCCACCCGCAAGATCGGTCATTACTCAACAAAACACTCCGGCAGTCGAAAGCAATAATGATCTTGCATGGGAGAAGCAAACGGGGCTGACCATCAACCGCGAGGTAAGCCATGAAGAGATCCCGAGCCAATACACTGATGTGTGGGTCCTGCCACTGGTCAAGACGGACTTTTCAGAGCCACCACCAGTTGCCAAGTTAATCGTTGCTGAGGGTGAAGGTAGCAGTGCCGCTCGACAGGTGATTAGCCGCTTTGGAAAAAGGGCATTTCGTCGCCCAGTCAACGCCGAGGACATTGACTTCTTTCTCAAGTTCTACGATGCGGAAGTCGCCACGGGTGCTGGGCATCGGGCCGGTCTGAAAGCCGCTTTGTTTGCCATCATGATCTCGCCGGATTTCTTTTACCGTATACCGCAGACCAGCACGGCGACCCGGGAACGCCGACTGGACTCTTTTGAAATAGCCTCACGTCTTTCCTACTTTCTGTGGAATTCGATGCCAGATGAAGAATTATTCAGACTGGCTGAGGCCGGTAAGCTGACTGACCCCGATGTTGTCGATGGCCAGGTTGTTCGCATGCTTCAAGCTGCCCAGGGAAAAAGGATGGCGGGATTGTTTGCCAGGGAATGGCTGGGTTACCGTGAGTTGGGTGTGACGATCAAGCCTGATGATACGCTATTCAAGAACACCTATTACGCCAGAAATGTTGAAAGCCTTTTCAAGAATGAGACTGCAGCGTTTGTCAATCATATCTTCGCCAAGAACCGACCGCTTGAGGAGCTTATCACGGCTGATTATGTATTCTGGAACAAGGAACTGGCTCAATACTATGGCGAGGCCAGTGAGGTCTCGGAGATTCTGGCGGCGTCGATCCACGGTTCGCCTGAAGTGAAGATTGCCGTTGCCAATGGAACGTATACGTTGCAGCTGCTGTTGTACGAGGGATGGATATCCCGGTCTGCGGAAATTGTCATCGAAGGCAAGACAATTCGCAAAGCGTACGACCAACTAAAAGAACAAGGCGGCACGTTCCGTTACGGAAGTGTGCTCAGGCATACGTTGACTGTGACCGACGGTAACATCGAGATTGAAGTCAAGTCGAACAACGACCCAAACACGCACATCGGCGGGTTGATTTTGTCGAAGCCACAAAGCCGCGACTCGACAGACGCTGGCCCTGAGCGTAAGCAGCAAGTGTCTGACGGTTTGCTGCCTACGCATATTCTCGACAACGAATCGGATCTCGACCTTGAGGGTGTCATCAAGGCGATCAATTTCGGTCAGACGAAAGATGTTCAGATCGGCGATGTGCGATTCGCCGCTGCTGCGGCCAATTCCACGGTTGACGCAGTCACCAACAAAGCGGCCGGCGATGTGTACTCGGGTGAGTATGCTCAGAAAATTCCGCAGATCACCGTTGGACCCCTCCCCGAAACGAATGACGACCTGAGCAAGGTTCAACTTTCGGTGAATTCCAGTCGTGGCGGCTTGCTGGGCATGGGCAGCATTCTGACTGTGACCTCACACCCGACCCGCACGTCTGCTGTTGACCGTGGGTTGTGGGTTTATGAAAAGCTATTTGGCAAGCATCTTCCTGATCCGCCAATTGTCCCGGCTTTGGACGAAGGAACTGGAGAAGCAGGTGCGAGCAGGACGTTTCGTGAGGTTCTTGAGAAGCATCGCGCGGACAGGCAATGTGCTTCCTGTCACAATAAGATCGATCCGATTGGCTTTGGTTTGGAGAATTTTGACCCCATTGGTCGTTGGCGAAACATCGACGGCGGTAAGTCGATTGATGCTACGGGGGTACTGCCCGATGGCGGGGCGTTCAACGGCCCGCGCGAACTCAAGCAGAATCTGGTCAAAAACAAAGCAGATTTCTATCGTAACATGGCACAAACCGTACTCACCTATGCACTCGGCCGTAAACTAGAATTCTACGATCGTCCGGAAGTCGACAAGATTGTCAAGCAACTCATTGCGGCGGACGGCCACAGTCACGAGCTATTCAAGATGGTGGCAAAGTCCTATCCCTTTACGCACGCAAGCAGCACCAAGTTTGTCGAGGAATCAAAATGAAACAAACCAGACGAACAATGTTGCGTGGCCTTGGCGGCGCTGTCATTGCACTACCTGCTCTTGAGTGTTTTGGTGAAGTGACTGACAAGACACAGGCGCCGGTGCGATTTGGTGCGATGTTCATGCCCAACGGAGTCAATCCTCCCGACTGGGTGCCCAAAGGAGTCGGTGAGGACTTTGAGCTGTCACCGATTTTATCGCCGTTGAAAGATCATCATTCGAACATCACGGTTGTTTCGAATTTGATGAATGAAACTCCGAGTTCGGATCACATCAAACTGACATCGGCTTTTTTGTGCGGTCAGAATCATGTCGGTCAGAAATCGGAAGCTTCGATTGATCACCTGATTGCTCAAAAAATTGGGGGCAGCAGTCGAGTGCCTCATCTGCGTCTTGGCACTGAACCGCCAAGAGCCCAGGGCTACCTGACCTGCAGCAATGTCAGTTGGAATGAAGACAATGTCCTGCTCGCACCAGAGCTGAATCCGCGAGTCGCTTTTGATCGAATGTTTCGCGATTTCAACAGCCCGGAGGTGCGCCGCAAGGCGCTCAGCCAACGCAGCATTCTCGATGCTGTGCTGGATCGGTCCAGATCGCTCAGCAAGGATTTGAGTTCATACGACAAGGGAAAAATGGACCAGTATTTTTCTTCGATCCGTGAACTCGAAGAACGACTCGACAAAATTATCACTCCGCCAGCAAGGGTCGCAGGTGGATGGACACCCTCTTTATCTGCAAACAGCACCATGAAATTGCGGCCACCTGAGGAAGTGCCGGATAACGCTGAGGTGTATATGGATGCCCTGATCGACATCATGATTCTCGGGATGTGGACCGATACTACTCGCGTTGCAACTCTGATGATGGGGCACGGGCTGAGCCGAAAAAACTTTTCTTTCCTGGATGGAGTCAATAACGATCACCACGTTACATCACATCACCGAAACGATCCGCAGCTGCTACGCGAGTACCAGATCATCAGCCGTTGGCATGTTCAGCGACTCCAACGCATGATGGATAAGATGGCCGTGATTGATGAAGGCGGTCGAAGCCTGCTGGACAACACTCTGATGCTTTTCGGTGCGGGGATGTCACAGGGGAATACACACAGCGGAGTGAATATCCCTATCCTGCTTGCTGGTAAAGCCGGTGGTGGCATGAAGACCGGACGACATATACAAGCGGCTCAGAATACTCAGCACAGTAACTTCCTGCTTTCAGTTCTTCAGCAAATGGGGGTCGAAAGAGACCGGTTCGGCATGAGTACCAGCACGGTTGACCTGAGCTGAAG
>CAXGRW010000333.1:0-6104 GCA_964012125.1 uncultured Rhodopirellula sp. | reverse complement strand
TCGCGGTCTGCTGCACCTATGTTGAACACACACCACGAGCGGTTCTGGAAGCGATTCAATCCGAACTGATCCCCGCAGAAGCTGCGGTCCTGATATCGAACCGGGACAAGCTCAGCCCCTTGGCGGATGAATTTGACATTCCATTTCGCATGATCGGCAATGACCGCGGTGTAGCCGATGACAACGCGATGACAGAGATTCTGGACGAGTTCGATGTGGACTACGTGGTCCTTGCCCGATACATGAGGATTCTGCCGGCCCAGACATGCTGGCAGTTTGCTGGCGGTCGAATTATCAATTTACACCATGGTCTTCTACCGGGATTCCCCGGTTTCCGACCCTACCACGATGCGCACAACGCTCGAATGTTGACGTTTGGTGCAACTTGCCACTTCATCATTCCGGAACTGGATGCGGGCAACCAGACCATCAACCAGCGCACATTTGCCGTGGCACCGGGAACCCCTTTGGAGTCTGTGATTTCGACGGGCGAATCAGAAAACGAACCAGCATGTCTGGTAGAGGGTCTAAGGCGGGTCGTGAACCGGGAGGTCTACCTGAATTTTCACCGCGTAGTCGCAAGAAAATCGACTTCCAAGATGTGATTCCTTTCGCAACTTGAGCTCAAATAAAAAGAACCCACACATTGGTGTTGACCCGCGCAAGCGGTTACCCCACAATTGCTGGTCGCTCGTAGAAAGAATCAGTTCACGGCTTATACCGGCTCCCGATTCTGATACGCTGCAATGGATTGCATCAGTCGAAATTTACCTGAATGCCGTTGGATGACGGCTCTCGTGCGAAGCACGGCGGGTGGACCGATTGGAAAAGTTTCGCCGGCTTGAACAGGTGAAGCGACCAAGGAAGAATCATACGAGTATTCTTCTGGTATCCACGTGGGTACTATGCGTCGTTTTGCACGGTTCAGTTGTCACTTTCAATGGAGTTGTCGTTTGTCCCCAACTCAGGACTTCGACCTGAAAGAGCGTGTGCGTAGCGCGGTTGACATCGCAGATGTCATCGGTGCGACGCTTGAATTGCAGCCTCAGGGCCGCAATCTCGTTGCCCGCTGCCCGTGGCACAATGATCGCCGCCCCTCCATGACCATCAATCAGGAGCGGCAAACATGGAAGTGCTGGCCATGTGATATCGGTGGTGATGTCTTCAGTTTCGTGATGAAACGAGATGGCACAGACTTTCCTACTGCAATCCGCACCTTGGCCGACTTGGCCGGCATTCCGGTCGACGAGTACACGAAAGGCAAAAAGACCCAGCCGGGCAGCCCAGACGACCGAGCGACCTTGCTGGCGGCAATCAAGTTGGCCTCGGATTCTTACTTCGACTACCTCCAAAGTAACGAGCCAGATGCCAAGATTGCTCGCGACTATCTTGCATCACGCGGAATCAACGACGAGAGTCGCCAGCATTTTCGAATCGGCTTTTCGCCCGATTCATGGAGCTACGCGGTCGACCTTCTGAAACGTCACCAGTTCAGTGGCGAGGTGGCACATGCATGCGGCGTGGCATCTCCCAAGCGTTCCGGCGATGGTCATGTCGACATGTTCCGCGGTCGCCTGATGTTCCCCATTCAGGATTTGCAGGGCCGCCCAATCGCACTTGGCGGACGAGTCATTCCAGCCATCGCCGAACGACACGGTGACCGTGCTGGTGGAAAATACATCAACGGAAGAGAAACCATGCTCTTCCGGAAATCGCAACAACTTTATGGCTTGGACCTCGCTCGCGATGCTATCCGCACCAGCGGAGAAGTGATGGTGATGGAAGGCTACACGGATGTGGTGGCAAGCAACCAGGCGGGCATTGAAACCGCGGTCGCAGTCCTCGGTACTGCTTTGGGTGAACAACATGTCAAAATCCTTCGGCGTTTTGCTGAGCGTGTAGTGCTCGTTTTGGACGGAGACGCTGCGGGTCAAAATCGAGCTGATGAGGTGCTGGAGCTATTCATTTCTGCCGATGTTGATCTGCGAGTGATGACACTGCCGGACGGCAGTGACCCTGCCGATTTTATTGTCGCTCACGGTCGAGAAGCCTTTGAAAAAAGTGCACGCGAAGCACCGGATGCACTTGATCACAAACTGGGCCGATTGACTGACGGGGTTGATGTCGAACGTGACACCCATGCTGTCGCATCGGCGGTCGACAAAATGCTCAAGATTGCTGCCAAAGCCCCTGACGGACTTCGCATCGATCAGTTGTTGAATCGAATGTCAAAGAGATTCGAGTTCAAAGTTGAGCGTCTGGAGCAACGACTCGCAGTACTGCGAAAGGAAACCAAGCGTTCCACCTTCAGAAAGCCAGGCCGCCAAACATTCCAGACCCAAAATCGAACTGCACCGTCAGTTACACCCTCAAGTGCTTCGTTCACTGCACCGTCAAACGTCACGGCCCATGCCGACCCAAACGCTGCCTTCCAGGAATCAGCAGATGATGCTGGTGACGGTCCCATCATCAGTGGCAACCCCACTCCAGCACCAACCAACACGCATGGAGCGGTCGACCAACCTGCAGCCGCCCCGCTCAGCCTTAAACCCATGCGAGGCTTGGAAAGGGACTTGTTCGAAACTTTGATCGAGAATCCTGAACTTGCGAACATGGCAGTCGAGGCAATTGATGTGCAGTGGCTCGAGGGCATGGCCGCAAAGATGCTGCTCACCGCCTATCAAGATCTGGAACTAGACGGACACTGCCTTGACGCCGACTCTATCCTGTTGCTCGTTGAGAATGATGCACTCAAGAATCAAATCGTCACTCTGCAAGAACGTGTAGCAGAGCGATCAGGCAAACTACCCGAAAGTGCAGAGGATCGTTATGCGGCCATCGTAACTCGCTTCCGTGAGAGAGAGCTGTCAGACGAACAAGATCGACAAATCCAACAGCTGGCATCAGCGTCCATGCCAGAAGATGATGAAGACGCCTTACTGAAGGCAATCGTAGAAAAAGCGCGTCTACAACAACGCATCAGGAATGATTCCTGAGCCAACCGTTCATTTACACAGTCCACTTTACAATGGATTCCGACGACCCAGTCAGTTTCTGCCATCCCCGAAGGAGCCACAGCTCAACACATCGCAACTGAAACGGATTTTCATTTGACCCACATGCCACGATGGCATGTAAAACACGAGGTTTTTTAGATATGCAATTGATGGATCAAGAACTGTCATCTCTTATTTCCCGCGGCGTCCAGGACGGATTCCTGACTTACGAAGACGTCAACGCTTACCTTCCTGATGAGGACGTAAGCCCCGAAAAACTGGACCGCTTGCTCATCGCAATCGAAAGAAAGGGCATCCAGCTAATCGACTCAGCCACCGCAAAGGCCAAAGCAAGGTTGGTTCGTGCACCTGAGCCGAATGTCGCTGAAATGCGTCAACAGAACATCAAGCCTACAGACAGCTTTAGCGGACACGCGAGTTCAGAAGGCGAAACTCTGGCAGCGGCAGCGGTTGAAATGCCCAAGCCAAGCGATGACCCCATCCGCATGTATCTCAGCCAGATGGCCGAGATCCCCTTGCTCACACGCGAAGAGGAAATATCACTCGCCAAAAAAATTGAGATTACGAGAAAGCAATTTCGTCGAACGCTGTTGGAATCAGACTACGCCATGCGTGCGACAGTGCAAACACTGCACCGCGTCCACAGCGGTGAACTGCCGTTTGATCGCACCATCAAAGTTTCTTTGACGGAACGATTGACCAAGGAACAGATCACCGCACGCATGCCACACAACCTGCGTACACTCGATGTTTTGATCCGCCAAAACAAAGCTGACTTCGAACTGCTAGTCCGCAAAAGTACATCACCACGTTTGAAAGCTGAAGTACGCCGACGTTTTATCAGCAATCGCCGTAAGTGCCTTGAACTGGTGGAAGAACTCAGCCTGCGTAGCCGCCGCGTCACACCATTGCTGAAGCATTTGGAAGAGATTTCCAAGCGAATGAATTTCATTCGTGCACGCTTGGCTGAACTGGGACATGACGCAGTGAGCCGAGATGAGGCTGCTGACCTGCGACAGGAACAGCGAGAACTGATGCTGGTGACACAGGAGAGCCCCACCAGCCTCAATAACCGAATGGTCAAAGCCCGTCGACATTTTGAGGAGTACGAGGCGACCAAACGCCAACTCAGCAGTGGGAACCTGCGACTTGTTGTTTCGATCGCAAAGAAATATAGAAATCGCGGCATGTCATTCCTCGATTTGATCCAAGAAGGCAACACCGGACTGATGCGAGCGGTCGACAAATACGAATACCGCCGCGGTTTCAAATTCAGCACCTACGCGACTTGGTGGATTCGCCAAGCAATCACAAGGGCCATTGCTGACCAAGCTCGCACCATTCGTATTCCAGTGCACATGATTGATGTCCTCAGCAAATTGCGACAGGCACAAAAAACGCTGACACAGGATCTCAAACGAGAACCAACCTACGAAGAGATCAGCAAGGTCACCGAGATCCCACTCGAAGAAGTACGACGCGTGATGGATATCGGGCGACACCCTGTAAGCCTGGACCGGCCCGTGGGTGAGGGTGAAGACAGTAGCTTTGGTGAGTTCATCGAGGACGGTGACAGCCACAATCCTGTTCGCTCAGCTGCAAGTAGCATCCTGCGTGGCAAGATTGACGAACTGCTAAAAACCCTGACCTACCGCGAGCGAGAAATCATCCGACTTCGGTACGGCCTGGTGGACGGTTATTCCTACACCCTTGAGGAGTGCGGGCGAATTTTCAAAGTGACAAGGGAACGCGTTCGTCAAATCGAAGCGAAAGCTGTCGCGAAGCTCCAAAGCCCCTCGCGTTCGGATCGTCTCGCTGCATTTTTGAAAACCGCAGCTTGATCGTAACGCGTTTTCTGAGAGATTGAATTTTAATAGCGGGCGACCAGCCTTCCCGCGGCTGGCCGCCCGCTTTTCATTTCCCGTTGCTCGGATCCGCAACCACGAGATCCGCAACCACCATCCGCCCTGCGAATTGAATTCAGGATTCGGATCGAATTCACCGAGGCTGCGAGCCCTGTTAGACCGTTTTTTTCTTCTTAACGTCGGTTTGAACGCTTTTCCTGCTCCAGGTCGCTGGCGAGAACTCCCCAGGGCGATATGCTAAATGTGCTGGCTTGCTGCGACGGAATCGCAACCCGAAACGTTTTCTACCCAAACATGAAATGCGTTGGACCAAAACGGCTTACGCCGGTGGCGAATTGCCGCCAGGTTTTGCCAACAGGTTCCCGCGACCTTTTGTGAAGCAAGCAAGTGCGAGCCTCCATTCTCTTGTCATCCGTCTCTTACGTCGATCAAACACATGCCCAGTGATCCCAAAATCGAAATCAGCGCGATCCTGCTTCGCAAACTGCACAGGATACACCGACAGCGGGCGGACCTTGATGGTCAGATCGCCAGAGGCCCCCGACAGGTTACCGCAGGAGAGACGCTTGTTGCCAAAGCAGAAGCTAACCTGCTGTCCGTGAAAGAAGCGCTTAAAAAAGCCAATTTGATTTCCGATGAGAAACAGCTGCAATTGAAATCGCGAGAAGCGCAAATTGATCAACTGCAGACAAAACTCAATTCTGCTGCAAGCAACCGTGAATTCAATCTACTGAAAGAACAGATCGCAGCTGACAAGCAAGCCAATAGTGTCCTCAGCGATGAAATACTTGAAGCGATGGATGAAATCGATGGCCTTGAGACCAAACTCAATGATGTAGCTGCTGAACTCGAAAACCAAAAAGACGATCAGCAAAATCGAATCACTGAAGTCGAAGCGAAGACGACCAAACTGCAGTGTGAACTGGTACGGGTGAACTTGGAACTCGAAGCATCCGAAGAACAGATCCCCGGTGAAGTCATGGTCGAATACCGCCGAATCATCAAAGCGAAAGGGGAGGAAGCGTTGGCCCCCGTCGAGGATGAATCGTGCGGAGGGTGCTACCAAGTACTGACTACGCAATACATTGATCGCCTCAGGCTATCCGTACTGATCCGCTGCCCTAACTGCAATGCCTTCCTCTACCTGCCTGAGAGTACAAGGGTTTAAGTACAAGGGTTTAAGTACAAGGGTTTAAGTACAAGGGTTTAAGTACAAGGGTTT
>CAXGRW010000332.1:0-6119 GCA_964012125.1 uncultured Rhodopirellula sp. | reverse complement strand
TTCAGCGTTGGCACGGGCGTAGTGGTGCCTACTGTGCAGCGAGTTATCACCAAGGTGGTGCTCATATCCTGATGGCCGATGGTGCTGTTGTCTTTATCACCGACTCCATTGAGTCTGGTGATCAAGAGCACGTTGCTTATGGTCGTGACAACGGCGATGGGCGTGGCTGGGAAGGTGGTGCCGGCCGCGAAAGTCCGTACGGACTTTGGGGAGCCTTGGGCACCAAGAACGGCAAGGAAACCATCGAAGAGCAGTTGAATCAGTAATCGATTCCTGATTTTTAATTCCTGAATTTCACTTGAAACGGATGTGGCTAGATTAGCCACATCCGTTTTTTTGTTTCCAGCAAACCATTTGCTTGGATGGTTCGTCTTCACATAGACGGCGGAGCCCGTCGTGTTTCAGCCACCCGTTGGTTGAATGGACCCGTTGAAATGCTATGAGTCCCTAACCGCTGTAATCGGACTGGTTACATTGGCCTGACTGTTCCACCAGTTTCGCAGGCTTCCACCAGTGCAGCAGATCAAGAAACACGGTTGGACATTACCGGTACAATGAGTTGTCGGGTTAAAGCTGCGCGGCCTGGCTACCTATAAAAGTGCCTCTTCAATAACCCAAGCGAATGTTCAATCAACGTAACGGTTTCTGCCCCATGAATCGCTGCCTATGCCTATGCCTTTATGGTTGCATTGCGTGTTTTTCGAACGGATGTGATTCCGAGCCCAAGTCAAACTCTGACGCAGAGGGGCGGTCAGTATCGACTCAAGGCGGCATTTCGGGGGCGGTTTCTGGGCGTGATGAGAGTGACCCTGAGAAAGTAGAAGAACCTGAGTTTGATCGTGAAAAAGCTCTGCAGGCGGCGGATCGTTTGCTGCGTGCTGATCAGACGCAGCAGGGGATCGCTGAATTGCAGCGTATTCTGTTGTCAGATCCAACAGACGCTGAGGTGTTGTTTCGGATGGCTAATGCCCAAGCGAGTCTTGGGGAGCTGGCGATCGCAGTGGAGTTGCTGGAAGCAATTCCCGAGGATCATCCACAGGCGGGGCTGGCCGCTTTGGGACAAGCCGCCGACTGGTCCATGCAATTGCAGCGTTTCGATGATGCGGAGCGACTGTACCGTCAAGTTTTAACGCGGGCTCCCGAGGCGGCGGTTGTTCATCGCCAGTTGGCATTTCTTTATAACCGGCAAGGCAGGCGGCATGAGGCTTGTGTTCACCTTCAGCAACTCTGTCGTTTGGGGAATGTTCAGCAGGACGAGTTGCACGCCATGATGGTGTTGGGGCACGCAATTTTTGATGATCCGAACACCACGACGCCGCGAAAGAAAGCTTATTACCCCATCGGCCCAGCTGCAGAAGCGAGGATGTTGTACACGGCCAGCCGTTATCAGGAAGCGTTGGCAGTGCTTGATCCGGCTGTTCGTGCGGGGGACGTAACGCCATCGATTCTCGCTTTTTATGGGTTGCTTGCTGTCGAGTCACAGGACGATACACGTTTTCAATGGTGGTTAGCACGGGCCGATGCATCAGTGCAGCAATACGCTGAGTATTGGGCTGCGATTGGCACTCATCTGTTGAACCAACGCCGGTTTTCAGAGGCCATCCGAGCATTTGCTGAATCGCTCAATCGTGATCCAACGGATATCGCATCCATGCGCCGTATCAATCAATCTTTGACCGCGATGGGGCAGCAGGAAGCTGCGGAGAAATGGATTGATCGTTACGTTGTTCAGCGTGATGTGACACTCGCCAGTAACGCAATTGGTGAGTCAAATTCCACTTCGCTCGAATCTTATCGAACGGTTGCTGAAGGGCTTGATAAGTTGAATCGTCCCTTGGAAGCCATGACTTGGCGACTGTTCGAAGCATTCCAGAGAAAGGCGAGTAAGAACGAAGTTGAATCGCTCAATCAGCAAAGAATGAAAATTGCTGCCTCTGATCAAGCTTTCCCAGACGAAGCCGAGCGGATGTGCGGTATTTCTCGTGAGCGGTATCCACTGCCTGAACTTGAAATTCCAGAATTGTCATCAGTGGCGTTGCCAACGGCTGGGGACGCGACTGACGAGACCTTTGCTACCCCGGTGTTCGAGAACGTCGCAACCAACGTTGGGATCGATCACAGTTACCAGATTGCCAGTGGTCCGCAGTTGTACCGCTTCGCACTTTACCAATCGCTGGGTGGTGGGGCGGCCGCACTTGATTACGATCTCGACGGTGCAATTGATTTGTATTTGGCTCAGGGAAATGGCGATCCGCCCAGTCTTGTCGGTACGCAGTCCAATCTGCTTTATCGGAATGTCGCAGGACAATTTGAAGAGGCGACTGCAGCGTCCGGTACAGTCGACAAGCGGTACTCGATCGGTGTCGCTGCGGGAGATTGGAATCAAGATGGTTTTGATGACATCGTTGTAGCCAATGTCGGCAATAAAGTTCTGTTGCTCAATAACGGTGACGGAACGTTTCGGCGACAGGAATTTGATTCTGATCCAGCTTTGGATGTTTTGACCAGCTCGGTTGCCTTGGGAGATGTGACAGGCGATGCGTTACCTGACATCGTGTCGCTGCATTATGTTGAGGACAACACCATGCTGAAGCGGCCTGAACTTGGCGAGGACGGGAACGTGTTGACGGTGTCGCCCGCTTCATTCGTACCCGGTGTTGATCGAATTGCGGTGAATGATGGTAAGGGAGGCTTTGTGAGTGAGAAAGTGAGTGACTCCGCTCAGGCTCCCAGCACTGGGTTGGGGGTTGTCATTGCCGACTGGGATGGGCAACCGGGTAACGAAATTTTTGTAGGAAATGACGTCAGACCTAACCACCTCTGGTCGCGTGTTTCCGACTTAACGGAAAAGGTTGAAGGTGGCTCCGATCCTGCAGGTAGTAGCCGCAGGTGGCAGGACATCGCAGCTTTGACGGGGTGTGCACACGGCTCTGGAGGCGTGTCAACCGCATCCATGGGTATCGCTGTTGCTGACTTCGACGGTAACGGAAAACGGGATATCCATATCACGAATTTCTACCAGGAGCCTGTCAGTTTATTCATGAACCGCGGAGGCTCATTTGAGGATCGCTGTGTGCAATATCGACTGCACCGCGATAGCTCTTCGGTATTGGGATTCGGTTGTCAAGCGATGGATTACAACAACGATGGACGTCCTGATGTCGCCGTTACCAACGGCAATATTGAAAAAGCTCCGGGCGAACCACTGCAGCAGTCGCCTCAGTTATTTGTCAATCTCGGATCGAAATTCTTGTTGACCGAAGTGCAGGATGCGTCTGGGTACTGGCAGGGTGCCTATCTCGGGCGCGGTATGACAAGACTCGATTTCAATCATGATGGCAGACAGGACTTTTTGATAACGCATTTGGACGCCCCCTCCGCGCTGATGATGAACCAGACAGAAACGCCCAATCATTGGCTGGCTATTCAGTTGGTCGGAACCTCATCAGAGCGTAATGCCATTGGTGCTCAAGTCGATGTTCATGTCGGAGACCAGGTGCTCAGTAATTGGATTGTGGGTGGCGATGGTTATCTTTCGCGTAACCAGCCCACGGTCAATTTTGGGCTGGGAACAGCCGACAAGGTGAACAAAATCGTCGTCACTTGGCCTTCCGGAGTTCAGCAAACTTTCGCCGATCCGAAAGTTGATGCTTACCTGCTGCTGGTCGAAGATGATCCGGAGGCCTACCCCCAAACTTCAGTCGATAGCGATTGATGCAGATAGCAGTCGTGCAGTTCCAGTTTGCAGTTGCTGGCATGATACTGCACGCTACCTAATTGGGTTGTGAGGACTGCCACAAACGCTGCATCCGTTGTTCATGCTGGATTGCACGTTGTTCATGTTTCTTGGCCTCGTCTGCTTTTCCTTGCGAACCAAGGATCGCAGCAAGAACCCGGTGGGCCTCAAGATAACTCGGGGCTAGATCAACCGCTGTCTTCAATGCACTGATGGCCCGTTCGGTTTGTCCAGAGTTCTGCTCAGAGATCCCAAGTTGAAAATAGTCATAAGCCTCGGACTGGTACTGTGTAACCTGGCGATATAGTTTGGCTGCATCAGCAAACTTTCGACTTTGGTAAGCCAGTTGTGCAAGTAATCGTAGTGCTTCGACTTTCGCACGGGTCGGGTTTTCTTCCTCATTGACGACTTCGGTGGCGAGGTCGCGGGCGATTGTCGATTGTCCTTGAGAACGGGCTAATAACGCCAGTATGGTGTTTGCATCGGGATCTGCCTTGCCGCTGTTTTTTAATTGAATCAACACCTTCGCTGCATCAAGTCCATAGTCCTTGAAGTTCGGGTTGTCTGGTTCTTCCTGCCCCACTTGAAACTTGGCAAGCGCCTCGCAACGAGCACGCTCTAATGGTGTCAAACTGCTGATGTCCAAGATCGGGCTGAGCCCAGTGGCGATTTCCGGGGCATCACCTTCAGAGTTGTGAATTCCAATGCGATGGTGGTGGAAAGCTGTGTGCGGTATTTCAGTATCAAGTTTGGGCATATGGCATTTAGCGCAGTCATTTTGTGCCGTGCTCACGCGTTTTGGCAATGGTTCTCCACACGCCTGATTATCGTGGCAGTCGAGGCAGATTGAACGGTAATGTGCAGCCATGTTTTCGGGTGATGGTGTGTCGTGTGGGTTGTGACACGTAATGCAGGTCAGCGTTTCGGCTTGTTGGTAGCACTTACTTTGGTGTAGTTGTTCGACGTGTCCCACAATTTTCATTTTGTCGTCACCAAGGCGAAATTGATAATCCAGTCGGATGTCGGTCAATGGTGTGCCAGGACGGAAATCCCATTCGTCTTTTCCCGCCCGCAATGCTTTGCCCGCCGCCTGCAGATGACACTGCTGGCAGATTGCCTCCGACAATTCCCGAGTCAGGTTTACCGGGTTCACGATCGTGTTGTCAGGAGTCCTGTCGTTGGACTTGGTGTTCAAAAATGCAGATGGCTTCTTGTCTCGGTATTTTTTGGCGTGTAGTTCACCCGGTCCGTGGCATCGCTCGCAGCCGACCGTGTCTTCCATGATGGTAAAGTCATTCGGGTTTCCGTCTTTCTCATCGATGCTGCCCACGTGACAAAAGAAACATTCCGAACTCAGTTTTCGGGAAAAGCCGGGATGGTTCGCGCGATCGTAGCCTGGTGACATGCCCCATTTCTGCGACTCGACGTACCAGGACAGTGGCGATTGTCCAAAGAACTCACCGTTTTTGTACACGTAGCTTTTGCCGTGGCTACCAGATCCCATCGTGTACAGAATCGGATGGTCTGTGGTTGCTAATTCTTCATTGTTGGGGCCCCGAATGATTTCGCGATGGACTAATTGGCCGTCACGCTGGAATACTTCGTAGTCGTTTCCAGATAATTCGTGTCGAAAGGAACCTGTCGTCTTTTCCTTGCTAGGATCCACTCGTTCCATCGTTTTGCTGTGGCTGGTCGCCAAGTAGCTTTTGTGTTGGTCGGTGTGGCAGGATACACAGGCTTTTGAGCCGATGTACTTAACGGACGGGTCCGCGTTGAGGGGTGGAGATGCGTGCAGTTGTGCCGCACTCAAGACATGGACCGCAAAGCAGACCAGCAGGATCTGCAGTGTTTGGCGGCTAGTGCTGAATCGGGTCGCGAGGTGTTGATTCACGGGATTGTCTTGAAGATGGCTGCGAGACTTTTTTGTTCGGAAGAACCGACTGCTACCAGTTTACCGTCACGGAACAAAGTCCACGCAACAATTTCCAGATTGAACCGTGGTTTGAGCAGTGGTTTGCTGACGCATGGCGTGCGAAAAACCTCGGCTGTGACGGTCCGGGGGATTTATCAAGTCCGCCGGTCAACGTCAGCTGATGGCATGAAATCACGAAAGCTGTCGATCGCCAGCTCATTACTTTCTGATCCACCAAAAAACCGGCGACTCAAAGCAAGTGGGTAAAGACCATCGAACGGCTCTGTCGAGCCCAATTTTGGGACCACGTTGAAATAGCCGTGAGGATTGCGGATGTGCAACGGATTACCGGCGTAAATGTCGTGATTACGCAACTTCCGGGCATAATCTTCGCCTTCACGGTGGGGTTGGCTACGATAAGATGATGTCAGGGAATATTTTGCATTGGAAACCGCTGGCTTAGCGTGCTGA
>CAXGRW010000331.1:0-6131 GCA_964012125.1 uncultured Rhodopirellula sp. | reverse complement strand
TAAACTCATGCAATCCTCTACGGCCTCAGCATGAATGATCTGAAAATCATCGTTTTCCTATCCGATCACTGGCTGGTGATCAGCAGTACTGCCACGGCAATGCTGATGATCATGATTGCGTATACCATCTCGCACGCTCTAGCCAACGTGAGGACATCTCAGGCAACCGTTGCGTGGACCGTGGGTTTGATCTCACTGCCGATCGTCGCCCTCCCACTTTACTGGGTACTGGCACGAAACAAATTCCATGGCTATCGCGAGGTAATCCGCGAAGTGGAGTCCCGACAACGCGACTCGGTATCAAATATCCTGACTCAATTGCGGACGGAAAGCTACACACGCAGTACCTCACAGAATTCTGTCATCGAGCAAGTCGCTGACGTCATGGATACTCCTCTGAGCGATACCGCCGATTACGACCTGCTGATCGACGGCAAAGAGTTTTTTGAATGCTTGTTTGCAGAGATCGCAAAGGCCACTGAGTATGTCTATCTCGAATTCTTCATTTTTCGTGACGACGAGATTGGAAACCAACTCGCTCAGTGCCTGATTGAACGTGCTCAAGCGGGTGTAATCGTCCGCATGCTTTACGATGAGGTGGGATGCATTCGGCTTTCTAATTCGTACCTGAAACGCCTGGCCCAAGCAGGTGTGGAGGTACACCCATTCAACACGCGGCAAGGCTGGTTCAACCGATTTCAAATCAATTTCCGAAACCACCGAAAACTGGTAGTCATTGACGGAACAACCGCAATCATTGGCGGCTTGAACATTGGAACGGAATACCTAGGGTCTGCAGATGAGTCATCGCGATGGCGGGACACGGGCATCAAGGTCACTGGACCGGTCACGCATAAAGTGCAAGCCGTCTTTGCTGGAGACTATTTTTGGGCCGCCAGGGAAAATCTTCCTGAGGCAAATTGGACAATCACGCAGAATCCAACCGCTGAGCCCAAGCCAAATTCCCCACAGAAAAGGAATTCCATTTGCTGCGCAACCGGACCAGCAGATCATCGACCGCGGGCATCAATGATGTATTGCTCTTTAGCCAATTCAGCAAAATCCCGACTCTGGATTTCCACACCTTACTTGGTGCCTGATGAGGCTTCCATTGTCGCCTTGCATATGGCCAAAGCTCGCGGCGTGGATGTGCGTTTACTGATTCCTGACCGAGCAGACCACTTACTTGTTTACCTCGCAGGCTTTCACTACGAGAACGAATTTACAGAAGCCTCCATCCCTGTCTATCGTTATCACGCTGGATTCATGCACCAGAAATGCATTTTGGTTGATGACCAACTCGCCATGATTGGATCAACCAACCTCGACAATCGTTCTTTACACCTGAACTTCGAGATCATGATGGGTATCAGTGACCCTGAACTCATATCTCAGGTCGAAGCTATGCTGGATGAGGATTTTGCACTGGCGTCACAATGCTCAGCTAAAAAGCTGCGTTGGTGGTACGAAAGATTGGGCACGGCGGTTGCGCGACTCACCAGTCCCATTCTTTGAGAGTCAACGGTCACCACAGACGTGGATCACGCGTCACACTCAAACCAATGGCTTACGAAGAAACCACACATCTACATCGGGATGCTCGGGATCGCGTGTGAAACCGTACTTCTGATAGGCGCGTCGGGCGGATGTGTTATCGGTGTAAACCTCGAGTGTCAAACGGCAACAATCATGCTCAACAGCGATCTCCTCAACTGCGTTAAGAAGTGCTGCTGATACACCGTGGCCGCGGTGTGCTTCGGTGACAATGACGTCATGAATATTCACCAGACGCCGACTTTTGAAGGTTGAGAAACCAAAAAAACAGTTGATCAATCCAATCGGTGCACCTCCACCTTGTTCATAGGCTAGGACACTGAAAGCAGTCGAAAACTCGGCAAGTCGTTCTGGCAACCGATCTAATTCTGGTGGATCATGCCCCATTTCGTGCTTGGCATATTCACTCTGCATGCAAATCAAATCGCGGCAATCCTCGGGATTCGAGTAATCAACTCGTTTGGTGGTGACTTGCATAATCGTATTTCACTTTGTTCTAGGTCCTGGGAACGCTCACTAGCCTAAAAGAAATTTCGCTCAGGAAGTAGGATACGCCGCTATAATCTGGGAATCGGAGACCAGCTTAAACCGCGGCCCTGCCAATCCTCCTCACGCTTCCTCGCCCTGTACGTTGAGTCAATGCCTACGAAGACAAGATTGTTACCAAAGACTTGTTACCCGATGAATGACACGAGACTGATTCTAGCTGCAGCCTTTCTCTGCATCTCGTCGACTCTTCTTGCCGATGAAGATTGGTCCCGATTTCGCGGCAACGGAGCCGCTGGCCTGGCGGGGAATGAAATACCAACCACATGGAGCGACACTGAGAACCTTGCATGGCGCACAGGCTTGCCGGGCATGGGTTCCAGCAGCCCGGTTATCAGGGGAGACAAAATTTTCCTGACGACCTACTCGGGGTACGGACAAGCAGTGGAGTCCCCTGGAGACCGTGCTCAATTACAACTTCATGTCGTCTGCCTGTCGGTGACGGATGGCAGCATACTCTGGGATCATGAACTGGATGCAGCAGAGGAAGAACAAGCGGTCACCAAACGGGTTGCCGACCACGGTTATGCCTCCCCAACTCCTTGCGTCGACAACAGATTTGTTTTTGCTTCTTTTGGGCCTTCTGGCGTAGTGGCGTTGACTCATGATGGCGAATTGAAATGGCGTACCAGTGTAGGCACTAACACTGCTGGCTTCGGCGCTGCAGCAAGCCCGATTGAGTTCGGAGACCTCGTCATCATGAACGCATCCATCGAAGATGGTTCGGTTTATGCACTGGACAAGACCACTGGCAAGGTTCGCTGGCGGACGGCTGACATTGAACGTGCATGGACGACCCCCACGATGGTCGACCTACCCAATGGAAAGAAAGAGTTGATCATTAACCAGAAAGGGGCCATCCTGGGCTTGGACCCTGTAACCGGAAAACAGCTTTGGTCTTGTGACGCAATTCAGGACTACGTTGTACCCTGCGTCGTTGCCAAAGGTGCCACTTTGTATTGCAGTGGTGGTCGGAGCAACAAAACCTTTGCCGTGACAGCTGGCGGCCGTGGTGATGTGACGACAACCCATCTGATTTGGGATGTATCGCGAGGCGCTAACGTAACGAGCCCTCTTCTCAATGACGGGTATTTGTATTGGTCGCACGATAAGGCCATCGCACTATGCCTGCGGGCGTCAGATGGAGAAGAAATGTTCCGCGAACGCATGCCCACGCGAGGTCGCGTTTATGCCTCCATCGTTGGCGATGGGCAACACTTATTCCTGACCACACGTGATGCGGGTGTTCTCGTTCTGGCAGCAAGCCCGGAATACACCGAAATTTCCATCAATCGGCTTGGAAATCTGGAAGAACGATTCAACGCAACACCCGCTATTTCTGGCAATCGTCTTTTTTTACGAAGCGATGCTGCACTGTATTGCGTGAAAAAGGAACAGACAGATTAATCCCGACCACGATCTCTGGAAAAGCTGCGTCCTGAAGGACAATTTGTTCGTTCTTTTTGGATTGCGAGTAACCTGTGACGGTAACCCGGTAAATACAATACCGCCCCCGTTTGGCAGGAGTCGCGACGTCCTCAGGATCTCGGCACTCTGGATAGTAAAACAAACGCTGGTAACATGCACTGATTAGCGTTGCCCACCAACCACATCGATTACCGATTGCGAGTCAAAGCTGACTCACTTCGGCCACTCTTTTTGCCCCCTCGCAGTAAGTTCTCATGAAACGAAAATTCTTCAGCGCGGCCATTCTGTTCGCCACGGGTTTGATTTCCTCATTGGCCATTGCAGGCGACATTGCACTCAAGAAAGGCGACCACATCTGCCTTGTTGGCAATGCTCTTTGCGAGCGTATGCAACACCACAACTACTGGGAATCACTTTTGCAACAGCGTTATCCTGAGTTGCAACTTAGCGTACGAAACCTTGGTTTCCCCGGTGACGAACCGTACGAACGGATTCGATCGGAGAACTTTGGCGATCCAGACAAGCACTTGGCCCACAGCAAGGCTTCCGTGGTCATGTATTTCTTTGGGTTCAATGAGTCATTTGATGGTGATGCTGGATTAACAAAATTCAGCAAGGAGATGAAAAAACTGGTTCAGGAAACCCAGGCAAAGGACTTTGGAAAAGGTGTGCCTCAGGTAGTACTCGTTTCGCCCATCGCGTTCGAAAACACAGGCGACGTAAATCTTCCGGATGGAGAAGAACACAACGCGAGATTGGCAAAATACACACAGGCACTTGCAACCGTCGCAAAAGAAACGGATGCCGGGTTTGTAGACATTTTCACTCCCACACTGGCACTATTCAAAAACAGTGATAAGCGTTTGACATTGAATGGTGCGCATCTGAATGATGCTGGTTACGCGGAACTGGCACCAATCCTGGATGCTGCACTATTTGGTGAAGACGGGCCCGGTTCGGTGGACCCTGCAGTGAAGTCAGCAGTGGATGACAAGAGCTTTCATTGGTGGCATCGATATCGTGCGGTAAACGGATTTTCGATCTATGGCGCACGTGGAAAAGCAGGTAGTGACGGAACGTACAACAACACGGACGTAATGGAACGAGAGCGGACCATTCTGGACCAGATGACAGCCAATCGTGATGCCCGTATTTGGGCAGTCGCAAGCGGGAAGAATACTGACGGTCCTGTCGATGACTCCAACACGCTGCCCTTCATCAATCCAAAAACCAATGTGGGTGGACCGAATGACCCCAATGCGAAGCGAGGCAAACTCGGTTCGCTGGATTACTTGACCGCAGAGGAACAGTTGAAGCTTTTCGAGATGCACGATGGATTTGAGATTCAACTAGTCGCGTCCGAAGAGCAATTTCCCGAGTTAGCAAATCCTGTCGCGCTGAATTTTGACAACCAGGGAAGGCTATGGGTTGCAACCATGGAGTCTTACCCACATTGGCAGCCAAAATCGAAAATGGATGACAAGATCCTGATTTTCGAAGACACCGATCAGGATGGAGACGCCGATGAGTGCAAAGTTTTTGCAGGCGGATTGCATCAACCCACCGGATTCGAACTGGGCAATGGTGGAGCCTACATTGCCGAGCAGCCAGACATTTTATTCATGCAGGATACAGATGATGATGATGTTGCCGACACCAAGGTACGGAAGCTGTTTGGATTTGACACCGCAGATTCACATCATGGCATAGCTGCTTTTGAGTGGGGACCGGGTGGCAATCTCTATTTTGAAGAAGGCACGTTCAAATACTCGCAGGTTGAAAGTCCCTACGGTCTGACGCGTCTCAGCGAAGCCGGCATTTGGAAATACCATCCCAAGAGTGAAAAGTTTGGCGTGTTTGCGAACTTTGCTTTTGCCAATCCATGGGGCCATGTCTTTGATCGATGGGGGCAGAATTTCATCGGTGATGCTTCACCCGGCAACAGCTATTGGGCTGCACCACTCAGTGGCCGAATTGACCATCCATTGAAGCATCCAGGAGGCAGTCAGCATCGCCGCATCGCGAAAACCACGGGCGGTGATCCCACCTACAAGTTCCCCACTTTTTACCCTAAGCGAACAAGACCTTTGGCCGGATGCGCCATGGTTTCCAGTCGTCACTTCCCACCGGAAATGCAAGGCAACTTCCTCGTAACGAACTGCATTGGAGATCGTAGTGTCCTCAATCATGAAGTTACTGAGGAAGGTTCCGGATTCAAGGGCAAGGAAGTGGCCCCACTCGTTTCGTGCAAAGACGGCAATTTCCGACCCGTCGATCTTCAAATCGCGCCCGATGGATCGCTATACATTGTGGACTGGCACAACGCCCTGATTGGCCACTTGCAACACAACCTGCGAGAACCCAATCGAGACCACTCGCATGGGCGGATCTGGCGAGTGAAACACAAGACGAGACCCTTGGTCAAACCAGCCAAAATCGATGGTGAGCCGATTGCCGATCTCCTGGAACTACTGAAGGTCCCTGAAGATCGAACAAGGTATCGTGCAAAACGCGAGTTAGCTGCTCGTGATACCAAGCAAGTGCTGCAGGCGTTGAAGGATTGGACCGCCAATCTGGACAAGGCTGATGAAAATTACACACAT
>CAXGRW010000330.1:0-6141 GCA_964012125.1 uncultured Rhodopirellula sp. | reverse complement strand
ATGCTGCGACTCAGAATGCTGCGACTCAGAATGCTGCGACTCAGAATGCCAGCCGGCGTAAGTCACGAACATTCCGCAAGCTTTTCTTGCGTGGGTACAACTAAACCGGCTTTGCAGGCGTTCCACTCACCGAACATACCAATCTTTCCCCCGCGGCCTCATTCCGACGGTTCCGACAGGTCCACCCTCTAGTCTTTCCGATTCAGTGAGGGACCAGCTGCACGGATGGCTTCACTGGCACCAGCTTCGAACTTGAGAAAGTTCTGCTGAAACAAATCAGCGAGACGTCTCGCACTGCTCTCGTAGGCTTCAGCGTCTCCCCATACATCGCTGGGCCACAGAATTTCTGAAGGAACTCCATTGCACTCCACTGGCACGTCAAATCCGAATAATTGATCGGTACGGCCTTTGCGTGTTGCCAATGATCCATCGTGAATAGCGTCGATGATTGCACGGGTATGTTTCAAACTCATTCGCGAACCGGAACCATAACCTCCCCCTGTCCAACCAGTGTTCACCAGCCAAACCTGACTTCCCTGCTTACGAATCCGGTCTGCCAACAGTTCCGCGTATTTGGCGGGATGCCACACCAGAAACGCAGCACCAAAACAGGCGCTAAATGTCGCCGTAGGCTCCGTGACATTCATTTCGGTACCGGCAACCTTAGCGGTGTACCCGCTGATGAAATGATACATCGCCTGCTCGGGAGTCAACTTGGAAACCGGGGGCAACACGCCAAACGCATCACACGTCAGAAAGATAATGTTCTTTGGCTGAGGGCCAACACAGGGAATCTTTGCATTGTCGATGAACTCAATCGGATAAGCCACGCGAGTATTTTCAGTGATCGATGCGTCATCGTAATTGACTTCGTGCGTTGCCTCGTCAAACACCACGTTTTCAAGCACGGCACCGTACCGAATGGCGTCAAAGATCTCCGGCTCACTCTCCTTGCTCAGGTTGATCACCTTGGCGTAGCAACCGCCTTCGATGTTGAATACACCATCGTCAGTCCAGCAATGCTCGTCATCCCCAATCAGCTGCCGTCGCGGATCCGCGGATAAAGTTGTTTTGCCTGTACCCGAAAGCCCAAAGAACAGCGAGACATCACCATCAGTCGATGTATTGGCACTGCAGTGCATGCTGAGCACATCCTGTTTTGGCATCAAGTAGTTCATGACGGTGAAGACACCCTTCTTCATTTCGCCAGCGTACTGGGTCCCGAGGATGACCAACTCTCCATTCTCGATGGACAAGTCAATGCTCGTGGTGCTGGTCATTTGGGCTGTGTATGGATTCGCCGGAAACGAGCCTGCGTTGAAAATAACGACATCCGGTTCACCGAAATCTTTCAATTGCTCCTCGGTGGGTCGAATCAACATATTGTGCATGAAGAGCGCATGGTAGGCACTCTCAGCAATGACACGCACCTTGATTTGGTAACTGGGATCCCAGCCAGCGTATCCATCAAAAACAAAGATTCGCGGCCGAGTATTCAGGTAATCCAAGGCGCGCTGCCGGTTGATCAGGAAGGATCGTTCCGTCATCCGCATGTTGACGTCGCCCCACCAGATATCATCCGAAGAAGCAGGGTCATCAACGATGCGTTTATCCTTGGGGCTCCGACCGGTCTTATCGCCGCTTCGCGTTGCCAAAGCACCGGAAGCTGAAATCACTGCGTGATGATCCACGATCGCGAACTCATACAGCCGCGCCGGCGTTGCATTATGAATAATGTCTTCAACGCTCAAACCGTAACATGACAAATCGATCGGATTGACACTCATGACGCAGACTCACCGTGTTATTTTTAGACGCGTTCAACGCTCGCACAACACCATCAAAGCATAGGCAGCACAGGATACCCGACGAATGATCCGGCGATTGAGCAGAGTCTAGCGCATGAGCCACCCCATGACGACCCCAGTCAGGCTTCAGACTGCGTGAGTGATCGCTCGGTGTCAGGTGGGCAGTGACACAACGGCCACTCCGCTAGCTAGCCCAAGAGCATTCGCAGCCAAAGTACTCAGTAGCCCAAGCCAACCTCACTTATTACCACGCGTTGCCATCGACGGGCTCGGTCCTGAAGAAGTCACGACCCGCTGCATCTTAAACCACACCAATTGAAAGACGGTGGGTGGCTACTTCGAACTGCCCGAGACAGTCCCCGTGACGATGCAAGACGCAGATTTTTCCCCGGGCAAGCTGGTTACGATGCGGATCTGCTGCGAGATTCGGTCATCACTTCCATCTCCCTTGAAGTCGACGGACATCAGATGGACTTTCTTGCGTCCATTGGGCACCCTGAACTGGAACCGCTGATCTGCACATTGCACGTCCATGATCTCAAAGGGCTCATCGCCCCGCACGACAAGCCTACGCGACATCTCACTACTGGGAGACGTATTCCCTAGGCTAACTGATGCTGGCGAGACACTCACGGAGGGGCGAACCCGTCCAGCAATGGCCATCTCGGTCGTTGGAAACTGCGAGTCGTTACTGATCAAGGTCAACCGTTCGCGGATGTCACCTTCCCCCATCGATTCATCCAGCTTGATCGACATGCGGTACTGCACTTGGCCCTGTGACCGCTGCGGTGGATCAAGCCGAACCTCAAGATGCCGACAATGACTTCTTACATCCGTGATCTGCCAATCACTATTGCCACGATGAGTGATCGTGACTGTCTGCTCGCGAGTGGTCCCCGCTGCAAGCTCACCATAATTGATCTCTGGTGGATCAAAAGTGATATCTGTTCGGATGTAGCCACTCACTTTCAGCTGAACTTCCGCATATGCGGGACGATCGAAAACAACGGTGATTGTGGCTGACTTTTGACCCACAAAGCTACTCGTGTTGAATGCTGCTTTGACGGATGCAGTCTCGTGAGTCTTCAGCGTTTTCTGGCTGATGGTCGGCGTCGTACAACCGCAACTGGTCCGAACTGCGGCAACGTGAACATCTTCTTCGTAGATGTTACTGAAATCGAAGTGGAAGACGCTTTTCGTGCCGCGTCCCACGCTTCGGAAATCGTGGCTCTTCACTTTGAACATCTTCTCAGCCCAATTTTGGGCCGAGGCCTGCTGCGAGAATGCTGGCAATAAGATTCCGAATGCAAGCAAGATCAACGAAAGACCTCGACGCTCGAAACTGACCATTGTGCTCTACCGGTGCTTAATAAGACAAACCTGACAAAAACCTCGCATTAAGACGAAGAACTGTCGGGTGAACTGATACTTCATGTATTAACGGTTTCGGCTGTTGAGTTGAAATTTTCCAGTAATTCCGCCAATCGTTCCATTGGTAATCCAACAACGTTAGTCTCGCTGCCTGACCTCACTGACAACCAGTCGTGGCCATCCTGATACCCAAAAGCCCCTGCCTTTCCCTCCCATTTCATGGACTCGAGGTACTCTCCAAGCATTTCTTCGCTCAGTGGCAACATTTCAAGTTCGGTACGCACGACATCAACGAGGCAACGCTTTTGCTCGGCAGACCAGAGACATACCCCTGTATAGACATCATGTCTGCGGCCACTGAGCAGGCGTAAAATTTCCTCCGCGTGCTCTTGGTTGCGAGGTTTGCCGAGAATTTGTCCGACACAGGACGCAACCGTATCCGCCGCTAAAACAAAGCCAGTCTCGACCCGAGAAACCACATCTGCTGCCTTACGATAGGCGTAACGGGCCACCATTTCGGGGGCCGTCTCACGACTGCACATCCCGCATTCCGCATCTTCCCCGGCGACCATCACTGTGAAGTCATAACCGGCAGCGGTCAGCAACTCAGCTCGCCTCGGCGAGCCACTGGCCAGAATCAATGATTCACTGGTGGGCAGGCTAGCAGTCGGCAAGCCATGCATCAGCGGAGCTTTACTTGATTCACTCATCAGCAACAGGACCATGCAATAGGCAGAAACCAATCAAAAACTTGGATCACTGCGTCGGCCCCTTAGGCTCTCCCGGTTCATCTTCTTGAGCATTGGAGGTGGGTGGTTCAGAATCGTCGGACGGTGGAGCATCAATTGGTGGAGCAGGATCAGAAGCTGGCTCGATGCCAGCCGTTGGATCAGCCACAGGCTCAACGCTGGCGGTCGCAGTCGACTGTTGCCGCTGCTCCAATTGGCGGACTGCACTCTTAAGCGATTCCAATAAACGGGGCACCTGGCCAGCGGAAACAAAGACTCGAGCACTCACTGCCGATTGCGGAAAAAAACTGGTCAAAAAATCAAGCCCGAATTCACTGGCGCCGTGCCCGATCATCACACCATTGGCATACACACCGCTGAGCACCTCATCGGGAAGCTTAAGATCGTCATAGATTTCCTGCGGTGTCGGACGTCGAGCTTGGTTTTGATTTTGCGGCGGCGTCGCCGGTTCTCCAAAACGCGATTTGTACAGGTCCAAGTTTGTGTTCAGCGCATCAATGAACTGAGGCATAACCGGGTGCGGCACGATAACTCGGCGAGCGACACGGTGGGGCCTGCCGATCGTCTGCAGAAAGTCCACCACATACTCGCTCGGACCCGTCATCACGATCGCTCCGGTGCTGAAGCAACCGTCAGCAACATGATCTGGAACGCGTGCCCTGAGTGCAGGGTTACCCTCATTGGGGTCAGGGCGGTCAGCCGGCGATGGAGAATCCGAGGACATGCGTTTCGCACCCGATGTTATGTGAAAAGATTCGTAAAACAGTTTTCAGAGATGCGAGATGATCTCAACTCACTCGACGCCTCAACAACCCACAATTCTAAGCATCTCAACCAAATCGCCCACCCCGGAAGCTCAAATGCCCCAATCGTTTTATTTTGCCACGCAAGGTGGCATGGAATGCGGGCGATACTCACCAGGCACTCATCCAATGGACACGAGTCCGCGCATCACCCGGCCTCGGGCGACTTCCGCGGTATTGCCACTGAACGGTATCACAGGCCCAACCGAGCGAGAATTGTTTCAGCGGCTTGCAATCACGAAGTCGCCAGATCGTCACGATATCCTGAAAACCACGCTCTCCAGAATACAGGGGGCTCGGCTGATCACTTGGATTCTGCCACTTCACTATTCTTTTCCAGTTCCTGACGCACGCGTTCTGGGGTGGCTGTTCGGCGAGGCCTCACCAGCGCCGGGTTCATGAACATCAAACCTAGCACTCCAATAACGCCAGTGATTCCCAGCATCTTGATGACCCCGGAACAATCAACTCCGTCTGCAATGTTGTAGCACGTCCAAACCCAGTTCGTCGCTTGCCACGGCGAGTACGGGAACTCACGGAAATCGTTCAGATAGAGTTGGATCCCGTAAGGCCCAAGAGCAGAGAAAACCGCCACGACCACCAAAGCCGCGAACCCTACCTCGACACGCGGATTATTGTTGCGACGCAGCGCTCTCATTACCCCGTAAACCAACACCAGGAAACACGTCAGGTAGGCTGCCACGGCACAAGCGAACTGAAGCACCATTCGCACATCACGTGATGAAATCGCAGAACCAGTGAAATCCAAGTAAACAATGCTCCCTCCCACCATCCCAAGCAGCAACAAAATATTCAGCATCGAGAACACAAGACCTGTTGCAGGCCCGGGAGCGAGCCAAGTCAGCGTCGCTCTAGCCAAGAAACTTTGGGGCAAAGTTCTTTGCACTCGCGGAGTCAGCACCGCTGATTCAGAAACCAGCATGCTACTGGCCACCACCCACAGAAGCATCAACCCCGTCCCGCCGAGAGTTATTTGCGCTATCGCTCCATACCCATCCTCGAAGCCTAACGCGACCCAAGCTGCAACAGTTGCGTTTATGACGAGCAGTGAGACACGAATTTTCGTGGAGCGATTTTCAATCACTGGAGTCAATTGCGCTGCTGTCAATGTCAACAAAAGATATGCCACGGCCGGGACAATCAATAACACGCCTCCAAACACAATCGAAGCTTCATAGAACTCCCACCTCTGCAGCCAGCCGTTGTTATTAAAGATCAACTCGTACGCCGCCACGCCCAAGAACCACTCGGCACCAACGAGTAGCGTGATAACGACCAGCAACATCGTCACGCGTCCTGTACGGGACCGCGAAAGCGGAGCAAAAAACAACGCCACGATCGTCATCAGAATTCCCGCAAGGACCAACATGCCAAGCAGGACGACAGTGG
>CAXGRW010000329.1:0-6141 GCA_964012125.1 uncultured Rhodopirellula sp. | reverse complement strand
AACAAACGGGTGAAAAGCCTGACTCGGAAGACAGTGTTGCAGCGAACGAAAATGCCAAGACGAAGACGAAAGCGGATGATGGCGAATCCAGTGACGCTACTGGCGGTGCGGTGATAGAGGTCGACCCCGATGCAGTTAAGGTCGCTGTTGAAAATTACAAGAAGCTCAATGAGTCGACTGCAAAAGAGCTTCCGTGGGACTATTCACCTTACAAAGTTCTGATCTGGTTAGTCTCCGACAGTCCAGACATTTCAGTTTCGAAGATAGAGCTGCCCCTTCGCAAATTCTTGGATCGTGATTATTCGGCTATCTGGCGAGTTACCATTGCCAAGGCACCTCGGGCAGTTGCTACCGCGGCTCAGCGGAACATGGCTGGCATGGACTACGACATGATCACGGCGGCGGACCCGGTGTTGGCTGTGAAACGGGACCACAAGGATGCCATACGCATTCGTATTGCTGAGAACGTGGCCCAATACATCGGAAAAGTTTATGGAACCCAAGGTCGTATTCAGGAAGTGAAGCGACGGGCTGCTCTTCTTGGTGACAAAACAGTTTCCGGTGTTGGTCCTAAGATGAAAATCGTTGACGGTGACGCCATTGCTGTCAGTGATCTTTGGGCTGACGAAGAAACGGAAGCAGTGCTGGTGTCGCGTGGAACAGCACGCTCATTGGATGAACCGGAGGCGAAGGTAATTCTGCCAAAATTGGCGAATCTGGTCAGTCAAGCTGTAGACGCCTATGACAAGATTTTTATCGTCAGGTTGCAGACCAATGAATCGCTGACGGACGTCAGTGTGGTCGAAATGGATACTTTGATGCAGCATTTCGGCCCGGTTGCAAAAGCTGAGGGTGGGACGCGGCATACTCTGCCAACCCTCATCGGTAAGACGATTACGCGGGCTTTCGCGCCGGTTGTTCGTGTTGATAACGCAGGTACACGCACCGCAACAGGCTTGTTGAGAGCAAGCGGTTTGATTGTCGATGAAGACTCGCCAGCAAAGTTGAAAGCTGGCGATGTGCTTGAGCCGATGATAAGAAAGGATGACCGTAACGGAAGAGCATACGTGATTGGACCTCTCGATTGGGCCTTCCTGAATGTGACAGGGTTCGAGGGCCGCAATGTGAAAATGGACTTTTATTCCGGGCGAGCTGGTGGCCTGCAGGGAAGGAAAAACAAGCGAACGTTCAAGATGGCTTTGAAGGTCCGTCCATTTCAAGAAGCATCGACGGTTCGCTTACATTTGCAACGGGATCCAAGCACACCAATGATTGGATATGAGTTGTATGAAAAGGAATTGAAGTCGACAAAAATGACCTTCATCGGGCGAACAGATTGGGACGGACGTTTGAGGATTGAGCCGACCAAAGCACCTTTCCGATTGTTGTATGTTAAGAATGGTGGTGCTGTTCTAGCCCGCCTGCCAATTGTTCCAGGTTTGCATGAGTTTGATGTGGCTGACTTGTCGGGCGATGATACGCGACTGCAGGCAGAAGCGTATATTCGTGGTGTGCAGAACGCTATTATTGACTTGGTAGCGGTTCGTGAATTGTTCAGAGCCAGGATCCAATTGCGATTGAAACGCGGTGAAATGGAGAAGGCCCAAGCGCTCATGGAAGCACTTCGGGACCAGCCAAGCAACGAAGAACTCGCCAACGACATGGGCAAACGACAGACGTATTTCAACAACCTGCTTGCTGGTAGTGGCAATGCGAATCAGCGTGCCAAGGTCGATCAAATGTTTGTCATCACCCGTGAGCTTTTGACTTCACATATCAATGGTAGGCTCATAAACAATCTTGAAGCTGAGGTTGCCGCAGCAAGAAAGAACGGTGGGAAAGCACCAAAGAAAGATTAGTAGTGTTCGCAGTCTGGGGATCGTCGGTACTCATCCCTGAAGGTTACGTGCGGACTACTTACGCCAGTTCGGTCGCTTTCGCCGTGCGTTTGGGTGATGCGTTATGATTCGGAATGTTGCGTCCCGGCCTGAGAGCTTGCCACCAGTGGGTCGTGTTGTTGGGCGAACCACTTTGGCTCTCAGTCGATCGTGGGTCTCACGATGCTCGTCATCGAGTTCAAACTCGACCCACAACTCTACTTCTGGGGCAACTTTTCGTGTGACACCGTTCTTGACGACGTTTCCTTCCCAATCGACGGAATGAAAAAATACGTCATCTGTGAAGTCTTCGGCCTGAATAAAACCGTATTTACCTTCTTGTTCGATGAACATGATCTTCCCAAGTCGTCGCCGTTGAATGCGAAACTTTTTCTTGATCCCATCTTCTTGGTCGGGGTCATCCACGGTTTGGCTCTTGCTGCTGGATTGCTGAAATTCGTAGCGAGTGGGTGTACCTGAAGTAACTGTCGTCTGGCCGGGATATTATCCCTCACGAGTTAGCCGGAATATTATCCCTCAACAGGTTAGCCGGGTAGCACCACCTTAGTTTAACTCTCCGACGAAGTTTGCATCAGGGAGACCAATCCACTTCGCAAGCGATGAATTCGTCGCTCGGCGAATCACACAGGACCACATGTCGCTGGCTGATGAAAAGACATCGTCGACATTGGCGGGTAATACATGCCAATGTCCGTCCGCAATTTCAGCATCGAGTTCTTCGGCATTCCACCCTAGATGACCGACAATCAGTCGAAAAGGCTCGTTCTGGTGACGTATCAGGTCAACGAGATGTTGCTTTTGTGCCGCAACGTAGATCCCATCGCCGGTTTCTGCTTCTGCGTAATCACGAATTTGGTGGAGTGCGACAATCGGTCCTGACAGCGGTCCTCCGAAGTGCAGCGACCTAGAAGACAAGGGTAGATCCGAATCCCGGAAAGGCGAGTTGGTCTGGCTTTCCTGCGTTTTTTCAGTCTGTGTTGAGAATCGGTGCTGTTGTTCGGCAGGGTTTTTGGAGTGCGTCTCACCGAGAATGGCATCAAACGCCTCAGGACTCGGTTCGATTGGACGGTTAAGCATGACGCCAATCACGCGGGTTTCGTCATCGTGCACGATCAGACAGACACCGTTGGCGTACATTGGGTCGGTAATGGTGCTGGATGCGACCAGTAATTGGCCAAGGTACGATTCCCTCATTGGTTGCTCCATGGTTCATCAATGCTGTCAGGTTGGCAGAAAAAACACCGCACGCTTATAACTGGGCAAGCGGCGCGCCAAACAGTGGCGCTGTTTACGGGCGTGTTTCCGAAATTTCCTCAATTCTCACTTCCGAAGGCTAAGTACCAGCATGTCCCTACACGAAATGCGCAAGAGCTATTCCATGGCTGGCCTTGCAAAAAGTGACGTTGATGCTGATCCAATGGTTCAGTTCCAACGCTGGTTTGAGGAGGCCCAGCAGCCTGATTTGCCAGACTGGATGGAGGTCAATGCGATGACTTTGGCAACTGCTGATACCGAAGGGAAAGTGACCTCAAGAATCGTTTTATTAAAAGGGATTGAAGGGGGACGACTCTGTTTCTATACGAATTATGAGTCCGAGAAGGGGCAACAAATTGCTGCGAATCCTCAGGTTTCTCTTTGTTTCTTGTGGGGTCATCTGCAGCGTCAGGTGAGGATTGAAGGAATTGCCAAGCAATCAGAACGTAGCAAGTCGGTTGACTACTTTCATTCCCGACCTCGGGAGAGTCAGTTGGGAGCTCATGTGAGCCGACAGTCCTCGGTGATCGATTCAAGCCAATCGCTTAAGGACCAGTTCACGGTACTCGAATCCGAGTACAACCAGCAAGAAATTCCATGTCCTGATCATTGGGGAGGTTATGAGGTGGAACCGACCCGAGTTGAGTTCTGGCAGGGCAGGCCTGGGCGGTTGCACGATCGCATCTGCTATCGTCGGGATGGTGAGCAGTGGCAATTGCTGCGTCTATCGCCTTGATCTTGAGAATCGGCTGCTAGGTGCGACAGGCAATGTTTCCGGTGACACCGAATGGGTTCGTAACTCAGAGATTTTTGAACGAGCAATTGGTGCTAAGGACGCCATTTGGGTCTGTTTTTAGAGCATGTCCATCGGGTCGATATCAATGACATATTGAACGTCATCTTTATCGGCAATCGTGAAACCTTCGACCGCTTTTCGGATCGTGCTGCCCAAGTGGGCGGGGTTGGTGGATTGCAACAGAATGTGAAACCGGTACTTGCCCCTCAGTTTTGAAATGGGGGGTGGCGCCGGTCCAAGAACCCGCACTTCGTAGCCAAGTTGTTTGCGGGCAGCATCCAGTTGGGTTAGCAAGGAATCGGCGACTGCTTCGGTAACATCTTCAACGGATCCCCGGATGATAATCCTTGCCACACTTCCCAAAGGTGGGTAATTGAAGCGCCGTCTGACGACCATTTCATCTTTGGCGAATTGGTGGTAATCGTGACGTGATGCAGCCTGGATTGCGGGGTGTTCGGGTGAATAGGTTTGAACGATCACACGCCCGTTGCGATCTCCTCGTCCGGTCCGACCGGCCACTTGTGTGACCAATTGAAAAGTACGTTCTGCGGCGCGGAAGTCAGGGAAGTGCAGGGCACTATCAGAATTGATAACACCCACTAATAACACGTTCGGGAAATCGAGACCCTTGGCAATCATCTGAGTGCCCAGCAGGATGTCGAGGTCTCCACGTCGAAACATGGTGAGCACCTTCTGGTGGCTTCCGGGACGCCTCATGGTATCGCTGTCCATTCGAGCGATGCGAGCTTCGGGAAACTTGGCTTTGACTTCTGCTTCGAGTCTTTGTGTTCCCAATCCGCCATATCGGATTCCATCGAATCGACAGGCAGGGCATGCGGGCGGTGTGGGGATGGTGAAGTCGCAGTAGTGGCAGATTGCCTTGCCTCCATCCCGGTGGTGCGTGAGCGGCATGTCGCAGTCGGGGCAGGCAACAACGTCTCCACACGCGGGGCACTGGATTGTGGTCGCGAAACCACGCCGATTAAGCAGCAGGATGGTCTGTCCATGGTCCTTGAGTGTTTCCTGCAAGGCCGCGTGAAGAGGGCGGCTGATTGCTCCAGAGGACCGATCATCTTTCACCCGCAGGTCGACCAATTGTACGTGTGGCATGGGCAGGTCATTCACCCGGGAAGGCAGAGGGACCATTTCTGCATGGCCCGTTTGCGTCGCTTGCCATGACTCGAGTGATGGTGTTGCCGAACCAAGCACTAGTGGTATGCCAAGAGACATAGCACGCGCATGAGCAACCTTGCGGGCATGGTATCTTGGCTGTGTGTCCTGCTTGAAAGATGAGTCGTGTTCTTCATCGAGAATGATGAGCCCTAAACGCGGTAGTGGCGCAAACACGGCACTGCGTGGTCCGATCACGACCTGAACGTCACCGCTGCGTATTCTCTGCCATTGAAAATGTCTTTCGGCAGGCGTCATCTGACTGTGCAAAACCGCGACTGATTGGAAACGGCGTTCAAAACGACCACGTGTCTGGGGAGTCAAGCTAATTTCTGGAACCAGAACGATGGCGCCACGACCAAACCTGACAAGATGCTCGATTGCTCGAATATAAACTTCGGTCTTCCCGCTGCCAGTCACACCATGCAGCACTAGCGTTTTACCTTCTCCGCTATCCACGGCAGCAGTGATTCGTTCCAACGCGTGGGATTGGTCGTTGGTCAGAGTCAAGGACCGCTCCGTTTCTCCATCGCTCACTTGCCAGCGTGTTGGATTTGCAGTGGTCATTTCCCGACGTGTTTCGGATTTTAGAAGTCCCTTCTTTTGAAGTCTTCGTATTGGGTCCTGAGTGCATGCTGCCTCTGCCATCAACTGGGAGGCTGTCAAAGGTCGGGCAGCAGCGATCAGATACCGAACAACAGCCTGCTGTTTTTTGGGTAGGCCATTGATGGTCGCATCATCCAACGATTCCATGCGTGGATGAAAGTAGGTCTTCTCACGGGTACCTGCATTGCTGCGAACACTGGATGGGATCAGGGTGTCAAAAACCTGGCCCGCAGGAGCTTGGTAATAGTGGCTCATCCATAGTACAAGCCGCACCAACGATGCGTCACAGAGAGGTTCCTCATCGATGATCTCTGCAATATCCCTGAGCGATCGTTGTGCTTTCGCTTCAAGATCGATTTTGGTGCACCAACCAGTGATTGGCTTGCGACGTCGTCCAAGTGGGACATGAACTCGCAT
>CAXGRW010000328.1:0-6146 GCA_964012125.1 uncultured Rhodopirellula sp. | reverse complement strand
ACAGATGCACCCCGGTGTAAGGTAACGGCGCCTCTTCTGCCGGTATCCAGCCGCGGTACCACCCTGGCCCAAAACCTTTGATCACACCACCAATGTCAGTCGGTGTAAACTCCAGCTTCCGGGTGTACAGCAGATGCTTTGACTGCGAGTTTTCGCCCGCAGCCAGCCGCAGCACCTGAATCTCCACCGGTCGCTCTTGTGTTTCCGTAATCGTCACACGCTGAATTTCGACCCCCTGCATCTGACTTGGCTTCATCATCTCAACCTTGCCAGCCAAATCGACCTGCACGCGGTCTCCGGTCAAATGCAGATCCATTGCATCACCGCCTGACAACACCGAAGCGGTAATATCGATGCCTTCTGACAATACAACTGTATTTCCATCAAAGAGCAGTTCGCCCAGCCATCGGCAGTGAGGTGCGTTCACCCATCTCAAAGCATTCGGGTCTGCAGATTCGGCTGGCCCCGGCATCATTGCGGTAGGTAGCTGAAACTCTCCCGCCGAATTCATCCAAAGAATATTCTGGCTAGGCCTGAGCTGAATCATCGGCCCCACAAAAAAGCCATCCCCAACATCAAGACGCGCTGGCTCCTGCGGCTTTCCCTGCAGTTGCACCACGTCGCTGCCGAGTTGCCCTTCATATTGCAAAACCTCCCCTGTCAGTTTTGCAGGCAGTGACGCACCTTCATGCTGGTGCATGTATTGAATCGAAACATCCCCCTCAACGTTCACTTTCTGCGGCGCCCAGCGATCATCATTGGCAACCGCAAGTTTCGCGCTGATCCGTTTGCCCCTGATGGTCTGCCGCTCGTGAGATTTCTTCACCACCGGCTCAACCGAGGATGATGATGCCACCGAAGATGATACCACCGAAGATGGTGCCACAGCCGCTGACGGGCGTGCCGAAGATGCTGGCCGGCTTTGTTTAGCATTCGACAGGAACTGTGCCTGATCGAAAAACAACAACAACTCATCTGTTTCAGCGTCAACACTGTCGGTCGAGATACGTACATCATCTTGCAAACTAATCCACTCTGGCAGACAGGTTGTTTGCTGTTTTGTGCCTCGCGTTGCGACCGATCCTGGTTTCGACGGGTTCGTGATCAGCTTTACCGCACCGGTGAGTGTCCGAGCTCCAAATTGCCCTGAGGTTTTCCGATCCTCCGTCGACGCGCTGCTAAGGCCAAACCGCCCTTTTACGTCTCCGCCAATCACGAAGTCAAACTTTCTGGGTGCTGACTTATTCCCTGCGGCTTGTGGCCGAGGTTGCTGCGACACTGCCCCGGGATTCGCTCCTGCATTGGAACCCAAGCCTGCATTGGAACCCCAGCCTGCATTGCCCACGACCGCCGCCTCACTAAGCTTGAATGACTTCTCCCAACTCATATCACCGACGGTGCCAGAACTATCGCGAAAGAAGGCTCGCCCAAACCCATCAACCAGCAACTGCAGCAACCTCGGATCCTCACCCATCTGAAGATTACACTTCAGCTCTTCAAATGTCCCTCCCCAATCTGCAGAGTTGACTTTCACGCCGGTGGCTCCCGTTGCCAAAACGCCCAGCCTCCCGCCACTACCTGAAGTCACTACGATTCGGTTTGCCGAGAAATCCGCTCCTATCACCCCCGACTTCAACACCACCGGTTGCCCAACTGCGGTGATCTTCTCGAACTGGTCGGTGACAGAAGAACTAGCGTTACCCGGTGCGGACGGCAAATCCGGATCAGCCAGAAGACACTGAAGTGAGTCACAATCAAACGTGCTGACTTGATCCGCGTCGCGGTAAACGAGTGAGACAGCGTCACGCATTTCAAGCGTTCTTTCGGCAAACTGGTATTCAACCCTGCCATCACAGCCAAAATCCATCGACTTTGTCTCGTCCACCGAGTACTTCAATCCGTACAGGTAAATGAGTTCAACACGCTCAAGCTCGGGAATACCCAGTCCCGTTTTCGTCAAGTGAAGCGTGAGGTCACGTCCACTCATGGACAACCCACCCGCGGTCAGGTCAAACTCGTCAGTCGTCCAGATTTTCTGACTATCGAGTCCGATATTTGACGTATTGACGAGCAGATCGCTATCCTCTGCTCCATCGCCAACTCGTTTCACGACAACGGGACCAATGACTCTTCCCCGGTCGATCGCCGGCGTTGGCCCACCCCCCATCTGCAGCGAGCGATTGAATTGAATTTCCGCCCCCTGAGACGCGTCGATGATGATGGGCGTTGCCCCACCAGATTTCAATCCGCCGCCAACTACGATCGAGAGCGGCGACAATTGAAACTTATTGTTCCCTAGATCAACCCATTCCTCAAACAGCAACATCCCGTCAACAGTCTTCAGGATCGTACATCCGCTGCGTTGCCAGCAGTCTTCGTCCGGAAACAGCCCCTTGATGCCTTCATTAAAGCGAGTCAGTGGGGGCATGGTCGCAGCATGCATCTCCTTGACTTCTGGTGGATGCAACTGCGGCGTCACCAAAGTCTGATACGCAACGGCCATTGCCAAGACAACGGTGAGGGCAATTAGATACTGTCGGAGTTTTTGCAACATGGCGTGATTGATGGCGTGGAGCCGTCAGAGACCAGATGCCAGTAGCGCTGCAATTCAAATCAACGCACAGGCAACCGCAATGAAGGTCACTACCCCAAATGTTCCTCCCATCGCTGCTTTGATCGCAACAGGCGTTCAATCAATTCGCGTAACGCGCCTTCGCCACCCTGTGATCGCAAAATCCAATCCGCAGCTTCCTGCGCATCAAAAGCCGCATCCGCCGGTGCCACTGCTAACGCAACGCGTCGCATGACGGCAATGTCGGGCAGATCATCACCGATGTAACAAACCTGTTCGGGCTGATAGCCCATGACGGACAACATCGACTCCGCCGCTGGCCACTTATCTTCGTATCCCTGCTGAACGTGTTCAATTCCCAATTCACCGGCCCGCTGGCTGACAATTTTGCTAGTGCGTGCCGTCAGAATACCAAAACCAAATCCGCTGTTCATCCAAGCCTTGATCCCTAAGCCATCACGAACATGGAACCTCTTCGTCTCGACACCTTGGTTGTCATAGACGATGCGTCCATCAGTCATCACACCGTCAACATCCGACAGAATGCATGTGATCGAATCAGCAATTTGAGAATCAGGCTTCAACAGGGCTGGCATGAAATATCAAGAGAGAGGGGCAGGAACAAAACAACAGTGAACGGAACGACAACGGGACTGCTATGGAGAACGTTCATCAACAGGGGCAAAAGGGACAGTGGCAGGCCCCTGCCTCGCTTCGGTCAACGACACAAGATCGGTAATATCAAGGAGGCCTACCGGTTGCGATTCGGCGTTCACCACCGGCAATTCACTAATCCGTCGCTGCGACATCAAAGCCATCGCATCCTGCAACAGCGATCCAGTCACCGCGGTGGCTGGATCTAAAGTCATACGAGAGGCGATCGAAGCATCCAGCGCGTTCTCCTGTCGATCCTCCAGCAGTCTCGCCAAATCACTGTCCGTGAATAACCCCGCAAGCTTTCCTTGTTCATCCACCAACATCACAGCACCGGTCCGCCGCCCTGACTGAGACGTTGCAACCATTGCTGAACGAATCGAGACAGCACCCGAAGCGACGCGACAAACCGATAACGGACGCATGACCTGATCGACGTCGATCAGTTTTCGACCCAGCGACCCACCTGGGTGATAACGCGCAAAATCCTGCGCCGTAAACGAACGCATCTGACTAGCCAACATGGCGATTCCATCGCCTACCGCCATCATGACAGCAGTGCTGGCCGTGGGTGCCAGTCCGTTGGGACATGCCTCGTCGTGTTTGCCAATCGCGACAGAACAATCAGCAGCAACGGCCAATGGATTATCGTGGTCAGACGTAATAGAAATCAAACCTGATGAATTTGCTCGTAAATGCGGTGCAATCCGCACCACCTCTTCACTGCGACCTGAGTTACTGATCGCCCAAACCAAATCACACTGCCGCACGCGTCCCAAATCACCATGAACCGCTTCAGAGGGATGCAAAAAATGTGCTGGTGAGCCAGTACTTGCAAGTGTAGCCACCAACTTCTGACCCACGAGACCAGCCTTACCAACACCGGTCACGACGATGCAGCCGTCGCACTCTGCCGTCAATTCAGCAGCCTTCACTGCTTCAGGCCCCAACAGCGATGCTGCCGTCAGGATCGCATGCCCTTCAGTGCTGACGTTCGCCCGTAATAACCGCAATCGCTCCAACATGCTTGTGGGGGCGGATAACTGATCACTCGGGACGCGTTGATGTTGTCTGTTCTGACCGGACAAAGCGAGACCTTCCTTGGTACATCGCGGATCTGTTGGGCAAATTCTTGCCTTATCTTACAATGATACGCCCCACCGTTACAACGCTAGTCATCCACGACTCAATCCCTCGATGGTGCTGATCCGCAGACATCAACCAACAGACAGCGTCGAGAGCCATGATGAAACTGCCCGAGGGGCATGCCAGCCTGATTGCGGGTGCTCTAAAACTGAATGGCCCCCTGTTTTGCTAGCGTTCCTAGTGAGTCGTGATAACCTCATCGACATTCATCAGCGCTCGTGCCACCAGCATCCAGACGCGGGGGTTCTCGCGATACTGCTCGTAAAAAGCGACGATTGCCGTTAATTCGGTCTCACTCGGGTTCCGTGCTAGCAAGCGACGAAACATTAGCGCAGCCATCTTCCGCGGTTCGGCCTCATGGCCAAGTTGCTTCACGACTGTGTCGGCCAAGCCACTGGCATACTCCAAATACATTTCATCGTTCAGGAGCGACAATGCTTGCAAAGGCGTTGTGCTGCGGTCGCGTCTAGCGAGACAAGTCTCGCCTGAAGGTCCATCGAATGTCGCAAATGCTGCGAAAGGCGCAGTCCTTTTGCTGAACGTATAGACCGAGCGTCGGAAACGGTCTGCCCCTCTTGATGCCGTCCACTTGGGAGCACCGTACGCTAACTGCATCACACCATCGGGCTGCGGCGGAAAAACACTTGGTCCCCCCACCTGTCTCGTCAGCAAGCCAGAAGCCGCCAACAAAGAATCCCTGATCTGTTCAGCCGCAAGCCGTCGCTTGGGCATTCCCGCTAACAGCCGATTTCCAGGGTCAGCCACATCGGGGACCTGCCCGGATTGACGATAGGTCGACGACAAGACAATCATTCGGTGCAAACGCTTCAGCGACCATCCATTTTGAACAAAGTCAACAGCTAGCCAGTCGAGCAGTTTGGGATGGGAGGGCGGTTCGCTTTGAGTTCCAAAATCCCCCGCAGTATCTACAATCCCCCGACCAAAGAACTCACGCCATGTGCGATTCACGGTGACCCTGGCTGCCAGCGGGTTACTTTCGCTGACCAACCACTTAGCTAAGCTCAAGCGGTCGCTGGGGCTGGTTTTGGCATCGACGTGGAGTGCGGCGGGAATCCCGGGCCTGACTACTTCACGAGGCTGCAAGTATTCGCCGCGGTGATGCCGATGAGTGATACGTTCATCCGCAGATCCCCGATCCTGCATGCCAAGCGTTCTCACCTCGTCTGGAATCTTGTCGTGCAGCTTCGCGAGTTCTTTTCGCTGCAACTTCAGTTCCGGAGTTGTTTTGATGAAGTATCGTTGCAGTCCTTTAAAATCCTTTTTCGAGATGTCACCGATCTCTTGAGCATACCAGCCGTACATCTGTTCGGGCAAAGTTGAGGCAACCACGGGAGTTTCCCCAGAGGTGAACGAAAATCGAAAACGGCCCAAACCTGCCGCGAAATGCCGTTCGAACACGAGCTCGATCTCGAGTACACTGCCGCCAGCAACTGGCTCTGCGAAATTCGCGACCCACTGGTTTGCAGTTCCTTCTTCACCTGAGGTGGACCAACCTGTCGACCCTTCTGCGTCAATCACATTCGCAGCATTTGCATTGCCCGAGCCCACGCCTATCTTCCCATAACTGTGGGAAGGGTTCTGCAGCGCAACCGTCCGACCGTCTGCCGCGACGGTCAACTCACTGAGAAAAAAATCCCCACGTCTACCTTCATAGAACGCGAGCCCCGGCCCACCAGCGGGCAAGGAAACGTCTGGCAGCACATCGAGCCGCAGAGCAGTGAAAGGCTCAGTACTGACGGGCAACTCATACTTC